>JASFYZ010000180.1:0-7570 GCA_045046665.1 Desulfobacterium sp. | reverse complement strand
TTCGGCCAGCACCCCATCTTCACCTATTTGGGCCTGCTCACATAGCATTAGTATGCTACGCAGTCCCAAATAGGCGAATATGGGCACTGGCCAAACATTCACATTTTCAACCCGAATATTTACACAACAAATATCGAAACTCCAGTTATTACAAATCATTGGGCGGAGTTTCGTATGAAAAAGCAATAAGGAATAAATTATGAATATAACCATAGTGGGAACCGGATACGTGGGTCTTGTCACCGGCGCATGTTTCTCTGAAATGGGCAGTACTGTTACCTGTGTGGATGTGGATACGCAGAAAATTGAAAATCTTAAAAATGGCATTTTACCTATTTATGAACCGGGGCTGGAAAGTCTGGTCATTGAAAATCACAGGGAGGGATTGCTGCGATTCACCACTTCCCTTGAATCGGCGGCACAGATATGTGATGTTTTTTTCATTGCCGTTGGTACGCCTCCGGATGAAGACGGCTCTGCTGATTTACAATATGTGCTCCAGGTGGCCCGGGATATTGGCCGGGTGATCAACCAGTATAGCGTGATTGTGGATAAGTCAACGGTGCCCGTGGGAACGGCGGATAAAGTTCAAAAGGCGATCCAGGAATCCCTGGACCAACGGGGCAGTGACCTTGAGTTTGATGTGGTGAGCAACCCTGAATTTTTAAAAGAAGGGGCTGCTGTTAGCGATTTTTTGAGCCCGGACCGCATCATTATTGGATGCGAGAGCCAGCGGGCCATTAAACTGATGAAACGTCTTTATGCGCCTTTTTCCAGAAACCGGGACAAATTGATTACCATGAAGGTCCGGGATGCCGAGATGACCAAATATGCAGCCAACTCCATGCTGGCCACCAAAATTTCATTTATGAATGAAATGGCCACCATTTGTGAACATCTGGGGGTGGATGTGGAAAATGTAAGAAAGGGCATTGGGTCGGACCAGCGCATTGGGTATTCCTTTATTTATCCCGGGTGCGGCTATGGGGGGTCCTGTTTTCCCAAGGATGTCACCGCGTTGATTCGCACCAGCCGGGATGTGGGGGTGGAGCCCTATTTGCTGGCATCTGTGGCCCACAGGAACAGCCTCCAAAAGGAAATTCTGGGGAACAAAATTAAAGCGCGCTTTGGCAATGATCTGTCCGGAAAAACTTTTTGCATCTGGGGGCTCTCCTTTAAGCCGGGCACCGACGACATGAGAGAAGCTCCGTCCGTTGTGCTGATTCACCAGTTGGTGTCAGCCGGGGCAATGGTTCATGCCTATGATCCTGTGGCCATGCCCCAGGCCAAGGGGGAATTCCCAGTTTCTTTTTTTGAGGAAAATAAGGTGCGGTTATTTGACACCGCCTATGACGCCCTGGTTGATGTGGATGCCTTGGTGCTGGTGACAGAGTGGAAGGCATTTCGACAACCGGCATTCCAGGCCATGGCCAAGGTGATGAGACAACAGATTCTCTTTGATGGCCGGAATTTATACGATCCAGGAGAGGTTCAGGAGCATGGATTTGAATACCATGGCATTGGAAGAGACATTGTCGGGAACTTGTCAGGAGCATAAGAGGTTGCCATGAAATATTTTCCCATCAAAATTGTTGCCCTTTGTATCTTATTGGCACCGGTGTTTTATACTGGAACCATTTCCCTTATTGAGAGAAGTTGCGTGGGAAGGTATCAGCAGGAGGTTGAGCATGTTGTTCTGGAGGATACCCAGTTATTAATCAACGGGTCCATGGGAGTCAGTGAATCCATTGAAAAGAATATTAATGGTTTCCTTGAATCAGATGTATGGGTCAAAGGGTTCGGGTTGCAGCTGGACATTCTTGTTTTTGCCAATGAAGGCGATATCTTATATCCTTTTTTTCCGGAAATAAACTCAGAGGGCATGGACATCATTAATGATAAGGCCTTCCTTGGCATTGCACGGCATAATTACACCATCCTGAAACAGGGGCTCACAGTTAAAGTAAATGTGAGATTGCGCCACGGTACCCTGGGTGCCAATCTTATTTTGGCGTTTTACGTCAGTATTGCCATGGGTATTTTCTGGATTTATTACCGCCGGGGCATGGGGAAATCCATCCAGGAAAATAAAGAGAAGAAAAAACGCTTTAGCGCGCTGTTGGTGGATGAAAAAGTCCATAAAAAAAGCCTGGGAGTTCTGAAAAAAGAGCGGGCCCGTCTTTTGCAAAAAATGACGGATCTGAGGGAAACCTATCAGGATGCCCAGAAAAAGGCCACCATCACCGAAGATGAGATGTTTGATGAAATCGTCTCCCTGGAGAACCGACTCAATGAAAACGTGGATCTCCAAAAGGAAAAAACCTATGAGATTGAGCTTCTAAAGGACAAGCTGAAAAAATATGAGCAAAAAAAAGGGGGTAAGAAAAAGCAGAGGGGGGTTGATTTTACGGCCAAGCGGTTTTCGGTGATTTATAAAAGTATTGACATGAACCGCCGGGCCATGACGGGGCTTCTGGATTTGAATGATGAACTCCAGATCAAGGCGGAAGAGGTGGTTCACCAACTCAATGAAAACTCAGATAATGTGGTGGTAAAGCGCAAGGTGTTTGCCGGAAAAAAACACAAGGCAGCCTCCTTTGAAGTGTTGTTTTCTTACAACGGCAGGCTCTATTTCAGGCAAGGCGAGGATCATCGCATTGAAATTCTGGTCATTGGGACTAAAAATTCCCAGGATAAGGACATGGAGTTTCTCCACCGCAACTGACTTTAAATTAATTTAAAATGCCTGTACATCGCAAAGGCCTGTTTGAGCATTCAGGTCTTTGCGAGTTCAGATCAAAAATTTCCTATCAACCCCATTTAATAGCAGCCTGGGCCGCCGCCAGTCGGGCCACTGGTACCCGGTAGGGAGAGCAGCTCACATAGTTAAGGCCTGCCTTGTGGCAGAATTCCACCGAAGCCGGGTCTCCTCCGTGCTCCCCGCAGATACCAAGCTTGATATCCGGTCTCACAGACCGCCCTTTTTCCACGGAAATTTCAATGAGACTTCCCACGGCTTCCTGGTCCAGGGTTTCAAAGGGGTCGGCATCCAGTACGGCATTGTCAATGTAATCGTTCATGAAAGATCCAATATCATCCCGGCTGAATCCAAAGGTCATCTGGGTCAGATCATTGGTGCCAAAGGAGAAAAATTCGGCATGCTCGGCCATTTTGTGGGACATCAGGGCTGCCCGGGGAGTCTCGATCATGGTGCCGAACTGGTGGGGAATGTCATTGAGGTCATATTTTTCAAGCACTTCCCCAAGAGTGGACACTGCAAGTTTCTTGGTAAAAATCAGCTCTTTTTCATTACATGTAACCGGTATCATAATTTCAGGAATGGGTAATTTCCCCTCCTTGATCAGTTCGGCAGCCGCTTCAAAGATGGCGCGGATCTGCATGACACTGATTTCAGGAAAGGTGATGCCAAGACGCACTCCCCGATGGCCCATCATGGGGTTGGTTTCAACAAGGTCTTCACTTCTTTTGATCAGTTCTTCAAAGTCAATGCCGATCTCCCGGGCCAGCGCTTCCTGCTGCTGCTGTTTCTGGGGGACAAATTCATGCAGCGGTGGATCCAGCAGGCGGAAGGTGACCGGTTTGTTGTCCATGACATCCATGGTCGCCTTTACTTCCTTTTTTACAAAGGGATAGAGTTCGGCAAGGGCGTTTTCCCGTTCGTGCAGGGATTTACTCAAAATCATTTTGCGCAGCAGAAAAAGAGGTCTGTCCGAGTTTTGGCCATAAAACATATGTTCGGTTCTGAAAAGGCCAATGCCCTCGGCGCCAAATTGCAGGGCAAGTTGGGCATCTTTGGGGGTTTCTGCATTGGTTCTAACTTTCATGGTCCTGTATTTGTCGGCAGCGGCCATAAATTTTATGAACCTCGGGTTGGCTGTGGCATCTTTCATGGCAATAGCTCCGCTGTAAACCATACCCCGGCTACCGTTCAAGGTGAGAAAATCCCCTTCTTTAAATATTTGGCTACCCACCTTCATGGTTTTACTGGTCATATCAATGTGGATACTGCCAGCTCCCACAATGCAGCATTTCCCCCATCCCCTGGCCACCAGGGCCGCATGGCTGGTCATTCCCCCCCGGGCCGTCAATATGCCCCGTGCGGCCCGCATGCCTTCGATGTCTTCGGGGTTTGTCTCCTCCCGCACCAGGATGACTTTTTTCCCTTTCTTTTGCCATAAGACCGCATCTTCCGAGGAAAAGACAATCTGTCCAAAGGCCCCCCCGGGGCCAGCAGGAAGTCCCTGGACCACCACGGGTGCAATTTTTTCAGCTTCCGGGTCCACAACGGGGTGGAGCA
Source organism: Desulfobacterium sp. (assembly GCA_045046665.1). Taxonomy (GTDB): domain Bacteria; phylum Desulfobacterota; class Desulfobacteria; order Desulfobacterales; family Desulfobacteraceae; genus Desulfocicer. The sequence continues at coordinate 3,252 of JASFYZ010000180.1, read as the reverse complement.
TCTCATCCAGCTGTCTGGGATAAAGTCGGTTGATCATGGTGGGCTCGTCAATCATGCCCTCTTCAAACATGTCCATGGCCATGTTCAGGGCTGCGGTGCCGGTGCGTTTCCCCACCCGGCATTGGAGCATGTAAAGGGTTCCCTGCTGGATGGTGAACTCAATGTCTTGCATGTCCTGGTAATGGTTTTCCAATTTTTCCCTGATGTCGCATAGCTCCTGGTAAATAGTGGGCATGGCCTCTTCCAGGGACGTCAGGTGGGCGTTGTGGTCGGAGCGGGTGTCGGTGTTTAAGGGATTGGGGGTACGGATGCCTGCAACGACATCCTCTCCCTGTGCATTGGGTAACCATTCTCCGTAAAATTTGTTACTCCCCGTGGCTGGATCCCGGGTGAAGGCCACCCCGGTGGCGGATCGGTCCCCCATGTTGCCAAACACCATGGTCTGGATATTCACGGCTGTGCCCCAGTTGTCCGGGATATGTTCAATACGTCGGTAAGAGATGGCCCGTTTGCCGTTCCAGCTTTTAAACACGGCCCCAATGGACCCCATGAGCTGGGCCATGGGATCATCGGGAAAGGGTTTTCCCAGTTTTTCTTTGATCTTGTCTTTGAATTTTTTGCACAACGCCTTCATTTCATCGGTGGTGATCTCGGTGTCAGCGTCATAGGCTTGATCATTCTTAAGGTCGTTGAGGAGCATTTCAAGATGCAGGCGGATACCCATGCCGTCGGCAGGTTCCTCTCCTTCGGCTTTTTCCATGACCACATCGGAGTACATCATGATCAGTCGGCGGTATGCGTCATAAACAAACCATTCATTGCCTGTCTGTTTTATCATTCCTGGAATGGTGGCAGGGCACAGCCCCACGTTGAGTACCGTTTCCATCATGCCGGGCATGGAACTTTTGGCTCCGGAACGGCTGGAAACCAGAAGGGGATTGTCTGGATCACCAAATTTCATTCCCATGGATGCTTCCATGGTGGCCATGGCCTCTTTAAGCTCCTGGTGCAGTGTCTCTGGCAATTTTCCTTCGTCATCAAAATAGGCAGTGCAGCACTGGGTGGATATGGTAAACCCTGCGGGTACGGGCAGCTTTAGCCGAGCCATTTCTGCAAGATTTGCCCCTTTGCCACCCAAAAGATTTTTCTGGGTCGCGTCTCCTTCTGCCATTCCATTACCAAATTGATAAATATATTTTTCCACGGTTTGTCCTGTTTTTTAAAATTAAAATAAATGATCTTTCAATAAAGGTTAAAAACAAAATGCTGCTACAAGTCAAGCTTATTATTGGTCAAGTCAAAATTTTTGTCTTTATTATCAATTGATTGGCTATCTATTCTGTAAGTTCTCAATAACCTGGGGTGATAAAGTCTGCTTACCCTTTAAACGCCAGATGCTATTCAAAAGGATTTCCTGAATGCCCGAACTTATTGAGAAGTTACTGTCCCCGCCCACCAATTTGGAAGCCAAAGAGATACGCCTGGAATCATAACCCACCCTTTGAATTTGCAGATGGGACTCTGGGGGGCAGGGGGTAGTGACCCCCCACGACAAAGCTGAGGTCCAAAAATTGAGATAATAATCTGTGGCATTGTTTTCAAATTCTATGATATATAAATTGACCATGATAACCATTGAATCCATATCCAAAAGTTTTGGCGGCCAGGTATTGTTCAGCAATGCAGGGTTGCAGATAAATCCCGGAGAAAAGGTGGGGCTTGTGGGCCGTAACGGCCACGGAAAGACCACTCTCCTTAAAATGATCACCCATGGAGAAGAGCCAGATTCCGGTCAAATCCAGATTCCCGGTGATTATCGATTGGGGTATCTCACCCAGCACATTGCCTTTACCGGTAAAACTGTCCTGGAAGAGTGCATGGCAGGCCTTCCCATTCATGAGAAAGATCATAGCTGGAAGGCTGAAAAAATATTGGCAGGGCTTGGGTTCTCCGATGAAGATATGCAACGGGAACCCGCCTTTTTTTCCGGGGGATACCAGGTGCGCCTGACCCTTGCCAGGGTTTTGGTGTCTGATCCCGATCTATTGGTGCTTGATGAGCCCACCAATTACCTGGACATTATATCCATTCGATGGCTCACCTCTTTTCTAAAGACGTGGCCCCGGGAAATTCTACTGGTGACCCATGATCGCGGGTTTATGGATGGGGTGATCACCCATATTGCCGGTATTCATAGAGGCGTCATCCGGAAGATCCAGGGTAATACAGAAAAATATTACGAGCAGATCGCCCAGGACGAAGAGATCTACGAAAAAACCCGGGTCAATGAAGAAAAGCGCAGAAATGAGATAGAAACCTTTATTACACGGTTCCGGGCCAAGGCAAGGCTTGCGGGTATGGTGCAGTCCCGGGTTAAGGCCTTGGCCAAGATGGAAAAAAAAGAAGGTCTTAAAAAAATTGAGTCCCTTTCTTTTTCTTTCAGAGACCGCCCTTTTTCCGGTAAGCAATTGCTCACAGGGGAAAATATGACCTTCTCCTACGAGGCATCCACTCCCTTGATCACAGATGTCAACCTCATGGTACAACCCGGGGATCGCATTGCCATTGTGGGCAAAAACGGCAAAGGTAAAACCACCCTTTTAAAACTGCTTGCCAGCATGCTGGAACCCGTTGCAGGCACGGTGAAGTATAATCCCGGGGTGGAGATAGGATATTTTGAACAGACTAATGTGCAATCTTTGAACCTCAACGCGACAGTGGAGGAGGAGATGCTCTATGCCCATGAAGATCTGGATCGCCAGCAGGCCAGAAATATCTGCGGTGCCCTTATGTTTGAGGGGGATGATGCGTTAAAGCACATCAGTGTGTTGTCCGGTGGGGAAAAAAGTCGGGTGATGCTGGGCAAGCTTCTTGCTCAACCCTTGAATTTGCTCCTGCTGGATGAGCCCACCAACCATCTGGACATGGAAACCTGTGATTCCCTTGTCATGGCCCTGGATAATTTTGCCGGAGCCGTGGTGCTGGTGACCCATAATGAAATGTTTCTGGACTCCCTGGCCAATCGGTTAATCGTCTTTAAAAATGATGGCATCCACCTTTTTGAGGGAACCTATCGATCCTTTTTGGAGAAAGAAGGGTGGGATGAGGAAAAAAAACTTCCTTTGGAAGAGGGTGCCCGAGGCAATGGCAGTACACCGGAGGGTGATAAAAAAATTTCCAAAAAGGCTTTGCGAAAGCTGCGCTCTGAGGTTGTTTCCAGAAGATCTACGGCCCTGGGGCCCCTGGAAAAAA
>JASFYZ010000179.1:0-5043 GCA_045046665.1 Desulfobacterium sp. | reverse complement strand
TTTGATAATCGTTTTGTCCGGGAGTTGCCAGAGGATTCCCGCTCAGATCGCCAACCACGGCAGGTGATAGGTGCCTGTTATTCCAAGGTACCCCCTGTGCAGGTGTCCAATCCCACCCTTGTGGCCCATTCTCGGGAGGCGGCTGCCCTCATTGATCTGCCCGAAGCCGCCTGCCTGAATCCCCAATTTACCCGGGTGTTTTCCGGCAATGAACTGCTTTCCGGCATGGACCCCTTTGCCATGTGTTATGGGGGGCATCAGTTTGGCAACTGGGCAGGACAGCTGGGGGATGGCAGGGCCATCAATTTGGGGGAGGTGATTAACCAACAGGGGCACCGATGGGTCCTACAGCTTAAAGGAGCAGGGCTCACCCCTTATTCCCGTACAGCAGATGGCCTGGCTGTGCTGCGATCCTCCATCCGGGAGTTTTTGTGCAGTGAGGCCATGTTTCATCTGGGAGTTCCCACCACCCGGGCGTTGAGTCTTGTCACCACCGGTGAACAGGTGGTCCGGGACATGTTTTATGATGGACATCCCAAAGAGGAACCCGGGGCTGTGGTGTGCCGCATGGCACCGTCCTTTATCCGATTCGGTAATTTCCAGATCCTGGGGGCCCGGGATGAAATGGATTTATTAAAACAATTGGTGGATTACACCATCACAACGGATTTCCCCCACCTGGGTACCCCTTCAAAGGAAACCTATCTCCAATGGATACGGCAGGTGTGCCGCACCACCGCAGAAATGGTGATTCACTGGATGCGGGTGGGATTTGTCCACGGGGTGATGAACACTGACAACATGTCCATTCTGGGGCTTACCATTGATTATGGTCCCTATGGCTGGCTGGAAAATTATGATCCCGACTGGACCCCCAACACCACTGATGCGGCTGGACGACGGTATTCTTTTGGTAATCAGTCCGGCATTGCCCATTGGAATCTGGTTCAATTGGCCAATGCCATCTATCCCCTCATCGGGGAGGTTGCCCCCCTCCAGGAGGCCATGGATGTCTATGCCGATGTTTACACCAGTGGGTGGCAAGCGATGATGGCCCGGAAACTTGGTTTTGCCCGATATGAAAAAGAGACGGATGAACCTTTGATCTCTGACCTTTTGGAGCTATTGCCCCGGGTGGAGACAGATATGACCCTTTTTTTCCGGAACCTTGCCACCATTGCCATGCCAAAGGATGCCGATCATTCTGGGGAGGATGAAACCCCCATGGCACCGCTGATGGATGCCTATTATAATCCAGAGGAGCTTACCCCGGCATACCGGGAGCGGATGATTGCCTGGCTGAATCGTTATGTGGGCCGCCTGTCAAAGGATGGCATCTCCCCTGAAAAAAGACGTGATGCCATGAATCAGATAAATCCCAAATATGTCCTTCGAAACTATCTTGCCCAGTTGGCCATTGATAAAGCAGAGGCCGGGGAATATGCCATGGTTAAAGAACTTCTGGAGGTGATGCGTCACCCCTATGATGAACAGCCGGGCAAGGAACGGTTTGCTGAAAAAAGACCTGAATGGGCCCGGAATAGGGCAGGGTGCTCCATGCTTTCCTGTAGTTCGTGAGCTACCCAAGCCTAAAAGGCCTTGGGCTTTACGGCCTAAAGGCCATAGGGTAAAAAAGAAGTGAATTCAGAGATAATTCCAATAAGCCAAACCTGACCCCTCCCCAATAAAAAAACGAAGCTGAGCACTTCCCAGGAGAAATCCATTGTTAGAAAATAATACAATAACAACCCAGATTATCCGCTGTAAACGAATTATCACAGGAAACCCCTGCCACCCCCCCATTGATGACGGATGCATTGTCCATGATGGTCATATCATCCATGGGGTGGGTTCCTATTCTGAATTAAAAAACACCTGTTCCGGTAAGGTCACTGATCTGGGGGAGGTGACCATGGTGCCAGGCCTTGTCAATGCCCATTGCCATCTCAAATTATCAAAACTTAAGGGTAAAACCGTATCTGGTCAGGGATTCATCCCCTGGCTTTTGAGTATGATGGCCCATAACTACAGTGAAACCGATTTTGATGCCGTTGAAAAGGCGGTGACTGAGGCAAAGGGACAGGGCATCTGTTGTTTTGGTGACATTTTAACGCACCAGGATGGAAAAGTGATTGATATTTTGACAGCATTGGGGGTTTACCATACCTGCTTTGTTGAGGCCTTTGGTTTTTTAGAAACTGCCCCCCCGATTAAGAAACTTTCCAATGAAAAAACACTTATGGGTGCTATTGCAGGTGCAGGCCATGCCCTGCACACCACAAGTAGTACAATGTTGCAGGAGATCAAACGCCAGGATAGCAAAAATAGGCTTCCCTTTTCCATACACATGGCTGAACATGAAGATGAGGTTGGCATGCTCATGGGAGAAAAGAACAACTTTTATAAAATGTTGGAAAAAAATAATCTGCTGGGAAAATATGTGCCGCCCATGAAAACCCCCATTGAGCATGGCCGGGATCTTGGTCTGCTGGACAATACCACCCTGGCGGTGCACTGTGTTAAGGTATCGGACCGGGATATTGAGATCCTTTCCCACACCGGTACAAATGTATGCCTGTGTCCCCGGAGCAATGAGTTCATTGGTGTGGGCCGGGCCCCCTGGGAAAAAATATTGGATGCAGGGATCTGCGTGTGTCTGGGAACCGATAGCATTGCATCCAACCATGATTTGAATCTTTGGAATGAACTCTCTTACTTTATTGAACGACTTGAGCGACCTATTTCCATTTCAGAGGCCATTTCTCTTATTTCCCTTAATCCTGCCCGGGCGCTTTTGATGGATGATAGTCTGGGCTCCCTTGAAAAAGGTAAGGTCTTTTGCCATGCGATCATGCCGGAAACTGTGAGAGCGTTTTATCCCAAGTGATCCCATGGAATCACCTCAACGGTGGATAGCAAACAAAATGTTGTTAAACATGAGGGGGAATTATAAAATTTTCAATTGCCATTGGCGTCAGACTGGCCCATTGTCCCCAGATCCGCACTGTGGGATTTAAACCCAATTTTTACGATTATTCACCCCTGGATCAGCAACACATTCTAAATTCGTCCCGGATCTACTATCCCACAGCGTTTTATTGCGATCTATTTCACACCATGGGAAAAGAGACTTTTCCCAGCTTTCATACCTATAAGTTCGCCCAGGATAAAATTCGCCAGACGACTATCTTCCAGATGATGGGACTCCCCCATCCCCACACGCACACCTTTTATGGAAAACAGCAGAAGAGACAGATTACAGATTTTTTTAAATACCCTTTTGTGGCAAAAAAAGCTCGGGGATCTTCCCGGGGCCTGCACGTTTATTTGATCCGAAACCGGGAGGATCTGACACGATACCTTTCCTGCAGCGGACCCGCTTATATACAAAACTACATTCCCATGGACCGAGACATACGGGTGGTCATTATTGGAAAGGAAGTTGTGCTCTCTTACTGGCGGGTGCTGGGAACTGATCCCTTTCGAACCAATGTGTTCCAGGGCGGGCACATCAGCTTTGACCCGGTGCCCCAAAAGGCCCTGGATCTCGCTTTGGAAACTGCCTCCCGGTGCGGGTGGGATGACGTGGGGATTGATATCGTTGAGAAGGATAAACAATTCTATGTGCTGGAAGCCAACATGAAATATGGGCTCAAGGGATTTTCAAAGGCCGGTATCAACTATAAACAACTGCTTTGTGATCTGGTCAGTGCCGGTAAGATATAGAGATTAGCCATTTAGCCGGGATATTCTTAAAGCTTTTTATGTAGATAATTATCGTTCAATCCCCAAATACGGGCGAACGGCAGATATCGCCATGCCCGGTGCCATGGAAATCGCCGTGGTGAGAAGCCCCCATTTCCATGCTGAAATTTAAAATGGCTCTGGACTGGCTTGCCAAGCTGGTCACCCATATTCCCAGTCGGTATGAACAGACTATCCGATACTACGGCTGGTATTCAAACAAATCCCGGGGAATGAGAAAAAAAATCGATTAAGATACTTATTTTGTTATTTCTCCCCCGTTTGGGGGATGTTTTCCTTTTTAATAGATCCTATTATAGTTAAGTCTTTACTTGGTTGATATCTATTAAAAAACAAGGATGAAAGATATGACTCAATTTGCTAATGCCATGGCGGTTTTCAAGCTTTTGCCTAAGACCAGTTGTAAAAAATGCAATGAAACAACCTGTTTGGCTTTTGCTTCAAAGGTGTTCTTAGGGCAAAAAAAAATAAATCAATGTCCGTTTATAGGTTCTGATATAATAGATAAATATCAGAGTCAGCCTAACAAAGAGACTCTTGTGGAGAAACAGCAACAGGCGATAATAAAGAAGATGAAACAAAAGATTGCAGCCTACGACCTGAAAGATGCCGCTGATCGGACAGGGGGTGTTTATGCTGATGGAAGGTTGACACTAAGGATTATGGGAAAAACATTTTCCATTGATCACAACGGAGATTTGTTTTCAAATATTCATATCAATCCATGGGTTGTTTCAAATATTCTGAGATATGTTTTAACTTGCAAGGGTGTACCATTGACCCAAAAATGGGTGTCTTTCAGAGAGCTTGAAGGAGGCCGGGAGCAAAATGGACTGTTTGTTCAAACGTCGGAAGTACCATTTAAGAAAATTGCAGACAGGTATATTGATTTTTTTGAAGATTTGATTGTGCTTTTTAATGGGCAACGAGTGGAAAAATTGTTTGATTCAGATATTTCTTTGATTCTTTCTCCCCTGCCTAAACTTCCCATACTGATTTGCTATTGGAAGCCTGAAGAGGGGATGGCCTCTGACCTTCATCTGTTTTTTGACTCATCAGCCGATCAAAATGCGAATATCTCTATCGTATATGGAATTGCTGTCGGTATTGTGGTTATGTTTGAGAAAATATCCATAACCCATGGGATCGGGTAAAACAATAGTGTGCTTGGGGCCTGGCTATACAGGTTTTAAAGTTCCAGACCCAGCCGATTTAATCTGGTGGCATTGGCAGAGAGGCCACACCGTACCCATTACAAGCCCGCAAGCCATGCCTCCT
>JASFYZ010000178.1:0-8526 GCA_045046665.1 Desulfobacterium sp. | reverse complement strand
GGTAAATATTCGGGTTGATAATGTAAATGTTTGGCGAGTGCCCCATATTCGCGTATTTGGGACTGCGTAGCATACTATTGCTATGTGAGCAGGCCCAAATAGGTGAATATGGGGTGCTGGCCGAATATTTACTTTTCTTATGATGAATTGACGGCCAAGGCTGTCAATAAAAATACTGTTAGCGACCTATAAACTTGGGATCCCTTTTTTCAAGAAATGCATTCACGCCCTCAGCTTTGTCCGCCAACGACAGGGACAAGGCATACATTTCATATTCATAATCAAGCCCGTCCTGTAGGCTGGTCTGCATGCCCTTGTTAATGGCCTGTTTAGCCAGTTTCAATGCGGCGGAACTCTTGGTGGCAATATTTGCCGCGATTTTTTTTGCCGTGGGCATCAGTTCATCCATGGCCACCACACGATTGACAAGTCCAATCCTGTCCGCCTCATCAGCCCGGATAATATCCCCAGTAAAAATGAGTTCCTTGGCCCTGCATGGCCCAATCAGACGCTGTAGACGCTGGGTCCCGCCACCGCCTGGAATGATGCCAAGCTTTATTTCCGGCTGTCCGAACTTCGCCTTTTCAGAGGCAATAATCAGATCACAGGCCATGGCAATCTCGCACCCCCCCCCAAGACAAAAACCGTTAACGGCCGCGATGACCGGTTTGCCAAGTTTTTCCACAATAGAGCCCAAACGAACAATATTATGTGCTGCAAAGGAAGTGGTGGCATGGAACTCTTTGATATCGGAACCGGCAACAAAGGCTTTCCCCGCACCTGTCAGAATCAGCACTTTTATGGCATCATCTTCTTCAACATCCTTGGCGGCTTGTGTAAATTCAGCCCGGGTCTGGATATTGAGGGAATTCATCGCCTCGGGACGGTTAAAGGTAATAACGGCAATATTGTCTTCTTTTTCTAAAATAATATTCTCGTAAGCCATGGGTTCACCCCCCTTAAGATGACATTTTTTGTTTACGGATACCGTACTCGCACAATTTGCTCAGGGCTTTTACCCCGGAAATCAAAGAGGGGAAGACCGGCAGTTCTTTTCCCATTTCGTCCATGATGACGTTTTTATACTTATTGTATCCAACGATCATGCAGACAACCAGGGGTTTTCCAACATCCTTGACGATTTTCTGAATGATTTTTTTCTGAACCGCTTCCTGGGTATATTCAAAACCTGCCAGAATCAATACCGCAGCATCGATGTTTGGATCTCTAAAGGCATCGGGAAAAGTGGTTTCCAGGGTTTTTGTAAAACCAATTTTAGTGACGGAAAAATACAAGTCAATTGGATTTCCCACGGGCGTGTCAAACAGGTCCTTTAACTTTTCAGTGGTTTCAGTGGTCAATTTAGGCAGTTCCAGACCATAGCTGGCACACAGATCAGACACATTGACCCCAACGCTTCCGGCCAGTGTGATCACTGCCACGCGATTGCCTTTGGGAAGGGGCTGGGTGGAAAAAACCTTGGCAAAATCTTTCAATTCCGTAAAATCATCCGCCATGATCATACCGGTTTGTTTTACTGCCGCTTCCACAATCTTGGCATTGCTGGCAATACTACCCGTATGACTCATGGCAGCTTTGGCACCGGCTTCCGTGCGGCCCCCGCTTAAAAAAATCACCGGTTTTTTGGCAGCGACTTTCTTGGCAATCTGGGTTAATTTTCTTCCATCGGCAATTGTTTCCAGATACATTGAAATAACATCAACGCCATCTTCATTACCAAAGTATTCCAGCATATCATTTTCATTGACATCACATTTATTGCCAAATGAACACACTTTACTGATATTTAAACTTTCATTTTCCACGATATCAGAAGCCATTCCAGCGGCTAAAAGACCGGATTGTCCCATGAGTACCACGTTACCATCGGGCACTTTCTTGGTCATTGGGTAAATGGAGGTGACAATATTTTTAGAAACAATACCAGAGCAGTTGGGTCCCATGACCCGGATATTGTTTTTCTTGGCAATATCCACAATCTGCTGCTGAAAAACCTTGCCCTCTCCCCCCATCTCAGCAAATCCGGCAGACTCAATAATAACGGCTTTTACGCCTTTTTTGCCACACTCTTCCAGGGTTGAAACCGTCATTTTCGGCGTTGGAAGCGCTGTGACAACCAAGTCAACGTCACCGGGTATTTCCGTTACGGAACGATAAACCTTATATCCCAATATTTCATCTGATTTCGGGTTTACCGGATACACCTCTCCGGCAAAATCACTGTCGGCAATATTCTTTACAATGACATAGCCCAGTTTTCCGGGTTTTCCGCTGGCTCCGATGACTGCGACCGATTTCGGTTTAAAAAATAATTCTATCATGGACGTACCATCCTTTATGTCCTATCGTTTGACTCATTGGCATTGATTCTTTTTTTCACTGACCGGACTTACCTCAATCGGCACTGAGAATGATCCGTGCATCCACCACTGCTGCCCCTTCTTTGTAGGCAAACACCGGGTTCATATCAATCTCTTCGATCTCTGGTGTCTTATCAACAAAATCCGATAGTTTGACCAGCATCTCCTGCAAGCACGGGAGATCTGCCGGGTCCTGTCCACGATATCCCTCGAGCATTTTCTTTCCCTGGATTTCATTGATCATCTCAACGGCATCATTTTTCTCAATGGGAACGATGCGAAAGGAAACGTCTTTAAGTATCTCCACCAGCACGCCTCCGAGACCGAACATCACCACGGGGCCAAAGCTTGGGTCCTTGATCATCCCCATGATAATCTCCGTTCCGATCTTGGCCATACCCTGGACGGCAATGCCTTCGATGTTGGCATCGGGGCATGCGGCCTTGCATGAGGTCATGATCTCATCGTAGGCTTTTTCCATCTCTTCCTGGTTCTTAAGATTTACCTTGACCCCACCGGCATCACTTTTATGGGTGATATCCACGGAAGAAATTTTCAACACAATGGGATACCCCATTTTTTCACTTAGGGCAACGGCCTCTTCTTTGGTCGTGGCAAGCTTTGTTTCAGTGCAGTTTATTCCGACTTCACCGAGCATCGCTTTAGCCTCAATTTCAGTGAGCACCGTTCTTTTTTCTTTTCTGGCTTTTTTAATTATATCCAATCCAGTCATGGATTCTCCTTGATCAATTGCTTAGGCGATTGGCGAAAAAGAATATACCGGGATACAATATAATCAGGCTGGTATATTCTTTGACAGAAATCGCCTTAGGTTATGGTCACCGGAGCCTTGGATGCTTGGCCTTTCAAGATCGTTATCCAAAAAATATCTGCAACGGAAGCGTTGTTGCGGCACAGCACCCCTCAACCCCAGGACATACATCGTGTGGGATGATGGCTTATTGAGCCGTCAGACCACCGTCCACGTAGATGGTCTGACCGGAAATAAAACCGGCGGCTTCTGAAGCCAGGAACACACAGGCACCGGAAAGGTCCTCGGGAAGACCAATACGTCCCATGGGTATGGCAGCGGCATATTTTTTGGCAAGTTCAGGATTGTCAGCAATGTGCTTGGTACCCGGCGTAATGATCAACGCAGGACCAATGGCATTGACACGAATTCCCAGAGACGCCCATTCCAGAGCCAGGGATTTGGTGATCAGTTCCACGGCCCCCTTGGTGGCACAATAGCCTGAGTTCCCACCGGTGTATCCCCGGATGCCCCGCACCGATGACAGATTGATGATGGATCCGCCGTCCTGATTTTTCATGGCCTTACCAGCGGCCTTACAGGCGATCATGGTTCCTTTGACATTGACATTAAACAACTTGTCCCAGTCTTCAACTGGATAGTCAAAGGCATCATGCTTGATGTTCATGCCCATGGCATTAACCATGATATCAAGCTTGCCATATTTTTTAACCACCGTATCCACAAGGGCAGTCATACTCTCTTCACTGGTCACATCACAGGTCAAGGCAATGGCCTCATTCCCTGATACCCTGGTTATTTCGGCAGCCACCTTGTCTATGGCTTCTTGTCTCCGACTGGATACAATGACTGTGGCACCATGGATACCAAGACCCATGGCAAGTGCTTCACCAATTCCACCGGCACCGCCTGTGACGATAGCTACTTTTCCGTCCAACTTGAAAAAATCTTTCATGCGATTCGCCTTTTCCCTATTTTTGTATGAACTTATGAATTTTATATATGAAACTCCGCCCAAAGACCCGAAATAATAAAAGTTTCATTTTTCGTTATGCCAGGTGGTTACTGCCATAAAACATGCAATATTACATACTGAAATAAACACATCAAATTTTAACCACCGGCTGTTTCTCCCGGCAATGCAGTCCCTTTGAAACAATTCTGCCAGTCCCGCTGTTAACAGATAACAGGTCCTCTGACCCCATTTTTATAAAATCAGCTTTAAAAAAACGGAACCATCACCCCGCCATTTAAGGGGTCACAATAAAGACAAGAACCTCTGCTGGCTTTCCATTGTTAATGACCATGTCCCGCTCTTCACCCGGAGCAATATACACCATCCCCCCTTCATCAACCACATGGGTTTCGTCATTCTTACCACAGACAGTGATGGAACCCTTGGTGACATAATAAATTCTTTCCTTGGGAGAGGGACACATTTCCGCACCCCCATCGGGCTGAAAATAAGAGTAACAAACCGTAATCCTTTTTGAATCTACCTCCGTAAGCTTCTGAAGACCATATACGCCGGAATGCTTGGCAGCATCATAGGGCTTACCCTTTGCATCTTTTACACTAATCATTTGAAGCGCTCCTTGGGATTCCCGGAAAAATTCAGAAAAACATCTGTTGATATTAAAAAATATTTCCAGGGTTAAATTTCACTGATCCCAACCCAAAACGGCATTGGGATCAGGCTAAAATTTCAGAAAACTACTGATTTAAACCGGTGAAATTACAATTTCGCCCAGGTTCACATCGGTGCGGGTAAATATTTCTGTGGTATAAGAAACATACCCTTCCTTTTCCACGGTGAGGGAATAGGCCATATTTTTTTCCAACCCCTCAAACTCAAAATCACCGTAGGAATCCGACAGGATCTGCCATTTTTCACCATTGCCATCCAGCACCACCTTGACCCCTTGGGCACTTTCCCCGGGGGAGTCAGCCAGGACCACTACGCCGGCCAAAAATTTCTTTGGGATGCCAGCATAAAGAACGGAAGGATCCGTGTTGTATTCAGGATGGAAGGCTCCGGCATTAAGTTCCTTTGCCTTGATGGAGATTTCACTTGTCTCATCATCCAGGTCACCAAAGTACATGGCACCCGTGGGACAGGACTCCACGCAACGGGGTCTTCTTTCCCCTTCATCCAGTCGATGGGCGCACAGGGTACATTTTTGGGCGATCTGCTCTTCTTCGTTCCAGAAAATGGCGCGATAGGGACAGGCATTGACTATGTTTTTCTGGCCCTTGGCTTTTACCGGATCAATGACCACAATCCCATCGTCCCTTTTGTAGACAGCCCCATTGGTTGCAGCATTGATGCAGGGAGCATCCTTGCACTGCATACAGGGAATGGGAATATAGGAAAGTTTAGGACGGGGAAATTCTCCCCGTTCGATCTCTTTGATCTGCATCCAAAACTGTCCATTCAACGGTTGGGCGGCAGAGAGAGGAAGGTATTCATTCCCGAAATGTTCATCCCTGCATGCAAGAAAGCAATTGTAGCAGCCCGTACATCTGTTTACATCAATTAAAATACCTTTACGTGCCATTATATCAACCCTCCCACTTTTCAATTTCAATGAGGCAGGAATTCGGCGTCATGCCCGGTACATTCTTCGATACCATGCGTGACGGTGTCAAAATATTCACACATCCCCCTCGGTCCACAGAATCCGCATTTCCCGGAGAAAGGGGATCATACTTTGCCGATGAGGCATAACTGTGAATCACACCCGGTTTAATTCTCTCTGTAACAACTGCGCAGCACAGAACCCCGCCACGGTCATTGTAAAGCTTTACAATATCGCCATTATTAATATTACGCAAAGCCGCATCCGTGGGATGGATCCGTGCTGGCCACCAAGCATACCCATCTTTTTTGATCCGATGGATGGGAATATCATCCAGCCAGTCCGTGTGTTTGTCGTAGTGACAATGGAACGAAAACCGCGGATGGGGACTTAAGAGCTGCAAACCGTATTTCTTAAAAATCTCGGAACGATGACCTTCCCAGCTGGGAATGTAATGGGGGGAAACCGGTCGTTCTTCATCATCGGGGAAATGCTCACGCAGACTTTCCGATGCAAATTCAATTTTACCTGAATAGGTGCCAAGCTCTTTTGCCTTATCTGTTCCCCGTTTGGCATTATTGGTATCAGGAGTGTCACAATCCCTGCCTTCGGCAAACCATCTCAGGGCCGGGGTGGGTTTGTAATCTTCCTTGATATTGATAATGTGGTAACCTTTTTTATTAAAGGTCTCCCAGTCAACAAGCTTGGGCAAATCAGAAGAGTCAAAAAAGGCTTTCACCCACTCAAGTTCTGTCTTGCCGTCGGTGAACTCCTCTTTTCTGCCCAATTTATCGGCAATCAAAGTAAAAATTTCAAAATCAGACTTGGAGTCCCACATGGGTTCCATGCATTTTTGCTGCCGAACCACAATGCGGAAATTACATCCGCTGCTGGCATGGCAGGTATAACCGCCACAGGCACCCCATTCCCCCACATCGTCCCGCTCAAAATTGGTGCAGGCCGGCAAAATGATATCTGCCATACGGGTCTCACTGTTGAACCATACATCCTGGTTCACCACAAACTCAAGTTTGGGGCTCTGGTACATGCGAACCCATTTAGAGGTATCGCTCAAGGTGCCCATGAAGGATCCACCATAGCGGTAGAACATCTTGATCTCGGAGTAACCTTTCATGGGATATTCAAAATGGGTGAACTGCTGATCCAGGGACTGGCCACAGAAACCCTCTCCATACCAGCTTACCGGTGGATCCAGCACCGCTTCAGGAAGTGTCAGTCGCCACAGGCGCTGTTTGGTGGGGTTGACAGGGATAAAGTTTGCCACACTGGAAGTTGCCACCCGTCCTTCGGGATCGGCATAGGCGGGGAACCAGGTGTCCACATCAGAGGGGGCACCCATGGTGGTACCCCAGATGCTGCGTCCGGGTTTGCCAAGGCCCTGCATGGCCTGGAGCAGCACCATCATCCGTGCCCATTCCGTACCAAAGGCCGTTCGGCAGGCGCCGCCTTCACCGCCCCGGGAACCGCCGGACAGGATGGTTCTTTTGGCTGCCCATTCCCGGGCCAGGGTGCGAATGATCCGGGCCTTGATGCCGGATTCTTCCTCTGCCCATTCCGGGGTCTTGGGAACGCCGTCCGTTTCACCCAGCACATAGGGTTTAAACTCGTCAAATCCAATGGTACGGTCTTTGACATACTCTTTATCATAGATGTCTTCGGTGATCCAGACATGGGCAATGGCCATGGCCATGGCCGTATCTGTTCCAATGCGGGGGGCCAGCCATTTACCTTCCATGGCCCCTGCGGTGTAGTTATGAAAGGGATCAATAAAAATGGTCTTGACCCCTTTTTCCTTTAACCAGGTCCGCCACAGCGCAGAATCCTGCCCTGTATAGGTTCCCCGGGTGGTGTCAGGATCATTGGACCAGAACACGATCATTTCGGCATTCTGAAGGGCGTCTCCCAGCATATCATAGGGTTCGGGCATACCAAGACGCCAATAGAAGCCATAGGTGTGGGTAGCACCCCAGTGCCATCCTTCCCAGGAGTCGGGATTGTCCAGTACCGGTGTGAACTCAAGCATGTTCATAAATCGGGGAAAGGGACCCATTTTGTAGCCCACGATGCCCCAGTTATGATGGGAGGATGTCATACCGCTGATGGCGGAGCCACCATAGTTATCCTTTACCCGAGTGATCTCCTTGGCAATAATTTCAATAGCCTCATCCCAGGAGATCCGCTCATAGGCAGACTTACCTCTATTCTGGGCATTTCGTTCACCATCGGGATCAAAATCCACTCGTTTCATGGGATATTTGATGCGTTCATCGGAGTAGAGACGACGTCTCTCCCCATGGACATAAGGTGCAATGTTAAATTTCTTTTTCGGCGAATACTTCTGCCCGCCTGCCTCAATTACCCAGGGCTTAAAATCTTTTTCATCCGCCACCAGGGGCCGGATTCGTTGAACTTTACCGTCCTTCATATAAACGCTGACGGGTCCTGCATTGGTGCAATTGGTAAAAACTTGTTCTGTCATCATTAACCTCCCGGCTTTCCCGGTATTAATAGTTGACCTTCCGGCATCATACGCGCGACATTTACGCTGAATGGGCACAGCGTCGGACGTGATACGATCCAATGAGAGTGGTATATCCACTTAAAGATCACTGATTTTGCTAGTCGCAGATTTTCATACTATATTACATGCAATTTAAAATAAAAAAAAGTTATTTTTTATTTTTTCAATAAGCACAATATATAGCGCTCCTTCACACAAAATAACCACAACATAGGTGATATTATAAAAAAATTTAAACATCTCAGATAGATT
>JASFYZ010000177.1:0-21719 GCA_045046665.1 Desulfobacterium sp. | reverse complement strand
TGACAGGCTGACCGTGTCTCCGGTGGCAACCGAGCCTTCATATCTTCACGTCAAACACGCCGTACTAAAAAAATCTATTGACAGAACATAATGTTTGGAATATGAAACTTTATCAGGAATTCAAAATAAATAGTTTCCCAGATTGAGTTAATTAAGCAAGCTGCAAAAAAAACAGGCATGATCAATCCATAGGAAACCACAAAGAAAGAACACTCTCAAGGGAAGGGATAATGGAATTAAAAACAGAACAGGCGCATCAGACGGAACCCATGGAAGGGAAAATGGGGCTTTTAATGAAAACCCAACAGGAGAAAAGAAAAAATTCTTTTTTTGCCACCCTTTCGGACAATCCCCTGGCCCATGCCTTTGAAAAAAAGACCGTGATCCATGCCGGTCTTGGAGGCTCTCCGGTTCCCCGGAAAAAGATCGCATCAGTCTGGAAAAATCTTGCCGACACTCCAAGATCCGGGGAAACCGTTGCCTACATCCACATCCCGTTTTGTAAAACCCATTGTCTTTATTGCGGCTTTTACAGCAATGCTGCAACCGGTGATTTCAGCAGACCCTACACCGATGCCCTGATCCGGGAGCTCCAGCAGGACAGTAACCTTGCCGTTTGTCAAGATAAGCCCGTCCATGCCGTTTACCTGGGAGGCGGCACCCCCACGGACCTTAAAGCAGACGACCTGGAACGACTCCTGTGTTCCATCAAAGCCTGCCTTCCTTTAGCCAATGACTGCGAAATCACCGTTGAGGGTCGCATCCTGGAATTTGATCAAAAAAAAATTGATGCCTGCATCCGGGGCGGTGCCAACCGTTTTTCATTGGGAGTACAGACATTCAATACAAAAATGCGCCGGGCCCTGGGCAGGGTCTCATCCCGGGAA
The DNA here is from genome assembly GCA_045046665.1 of Desulfobacterium sp. Classification (GTDB taxonomy): domain Bacteria; phylum Desulfobacterota; class Desulfobacteria; order Desulfobacterales; family Desulfobacteraceae; genus Desulfocicer. The sequence continues at coordinate 20,832 of JASFYZ010000177.1, read as the reverse complement.
ACCATCATCTCCACCCTGTCATATTTAAAACAGACCAGCCATGCAGCAGTGATCATTGACCTTATCTTCGGACTTCCAGGGCAAGACGCCACCCTCTGGGAAAAGGATATTGAAACCTTTCTGGAGTTAGAACTGGACGGAGTGGATCTCTATCAACTCATACTCTACAAAGGGGGCGCCCTGGAAAAACAGATCCAAAAAGGTGCTCTCCCCCCCACGGCAGACACCCCAGAAAAATCAAAGCTGTTCGCCCTGGGTGTGCAATTGATGGAAAACGCTCGTTACCGGCGTCTCTCCATCAGCCACTGGGGCCGAACCACCCGGGAGAGAAATAGATACAACCTTTTCATGAAGCAAAAAGCCCATTGCCTTGCCTATGGCAGCGGAGCCGGGGGCAACCTCCATGGTCATGCCTTTTTTCTCGACAACAAACTTGAATCCTATATGAGCCGAAACCTTTCGGGAGAGAAACCCCTGGCCATGATGCTCCTCCCCTCCCCCAACGAGTCCCTTATCAAAATCATCTCAGGAGAGCTGGAGCTTGGGCGCATGGATCTTAAAAAGGCGGGAAAACAGCTGAGCCTGGATCTGGAAGAACGATTCGCCCCCCTTTTAAACCAATGGCAGAAGGCAGGGCTTGTCCGCCTCAAAGGGGGATGGATGGATCTGACCCTGGCCGGGGAGTTCTGGCAGACCAACCTGGCCCAGGGACTCATTGATTATTTTCAAACGGTACCGGGAGAATAATGCCATGCCAGACAAAAAACGATACTGGAGTTCCGAAGAACTCATTGTCATCGGCACCTTTGCAGGGCTGATAAAGGTCTCCACCATGCTCATTGCCCTGGCCGGTGGCGGCATGAACCCAATCAGCCTGGTACTTAAAAACATTGTGGCCACCACTCTTCTAATTGTCCTGGTGTACAAGGTGAGAAAATTCGGGGTGCTCTCTCTCTATTCCGTCATCATAAGCCTGGTCTCTCTCATGCTCATGGGAAGCAATGCCATGACCTTTGCCGGGTCCCTGGTGGCCGGTGTCATCTGCGACGGGCTCATCTTTCTCACCGGGGGCCATCAACGGACGTTCAGCCTTGTCTTCGGGGTGGCTTTTTTTGATTTTTTCTCCCGGTTTCTCTCCCTTGGCTACTCCTATTTTCTGTACCAGGAGGAGTTCAAGCTCTTTGTCATGGGGGCCGTCTTTGTGACCCTTGGTTATGTGGGTTGCCTTATCGGCCTTGGCACCGGGGTCTTATTTGCAAAGGAGTTGAAACATGCAGGCATTATCCGGCAATAGCACTGCCACCGACAGGAATCATAATTTCATCCGGAATCTGGACGTGCGTACCCGGATGCTCCTTTGTCTTCTCTTTTCCACCGCAGTGGTTTTTATCAAGGAGTGGTATCCCCTTGTTGTGCTCCTTGGGGCAAGTTATGTCTATGTCCTTGCCCATGGTCGATTTTCAACGGTGATGGTGGTCCATGGCTGTGTCCTTGTCATGTTCTTTCTTGCCCTTTGCTGCATCAAGACCATGGTGATTTTTTTCCCCCTGATGGGGGAGATGGGGATGGGGGTATATGTGAACCCCTTTTTGCGGGTGATGGTGCTGGTCAATCTTTTGCTGGCCCTGGCCCTTTCATCCAGGGTTCAGGAGATCATGGCAGGCCTCAAATCTCTGGGACTGCCCCTGTTCATCTACCTGCCAGCCACGGTGATGATCCGCTTTATCCCAAGCTTTATCCATGATGTAAAGCAGATCAGCCAGAGCATGAAGATCAAAGGATACCGCGTCAACGCGCTCTCTTTGACCCTGCACCCCCTGTTGACCACAAGACTTCTGGTGGTTCCGCTGGTCATTCGTGCTCTTCGCTGTGCAGATGAACTCTCCATTGCGGCGGAATGCAAGGGAATCGGCTATGGCGAAAAAACCTCCAGCCTCCAAACCCGAAGCCTCTCCCCTGTGGATTATGCAACCTTCTTTTATGCCGTATGTCTGCTGGCTCTAATCCTCACGGGAAGGCCATGATCAACTCCATCCGAAACATACAAAAAATTGCCATCGTCCGCTGACGGCCTGACACCCACAGGAATACCATGACTGAGCCAATGATCCGACTTCACAATGTCTCTTATACATACCCCTTTCAAGGGCAAAAGGCCATCGACGGGATCTCCTTCACCGTCAATCCGGGGAAGGCCATTCTCTGCACCGGGGCCAGTGGCTGCGGCAAATCCACCCTCATTCGCCTTATCAATGGATTGGCCCCCCATTTTTTCCATGGTCAATTACAAGGCCGGGTCTCCATTGCCGGAACAGATACCGACAAAAGCACCCTGCACACCCTGTCAAAAACAGTGGGCAGCCTGTTCCAGGACCCAGAACAGCAGTTCTTTGCCCTTAATGTCATGGATGAACTGGCCTTTGCCCTGGAATGCCGGGGTCTGGCCCCGGAAAAGATACAAACCGAAATTCGCAGGGTAACAAAAGACCTTCACCTTTCATCCATCCTGAACTCCTCCATCTTTGATCTCTCCCAGGGAGAAAAACAGAAGGTGGCCCTTGCCTGCGCCCTTGTTCTGCACCCCAAAATCATTGTGCTGGATGAACCTTCAGCCAATCTTGATCCCGATGCCACCCAACAGCTTGCCGATATCCTTGTTGCTCTAAAACACCAGGGGGTCACCCTTTTTATTGCAGATCACCGTCTTTACTGGCTCCGGGATGTGGTGGACCAGGTATTTATCTTAAAGGAAGGGAAAATGGCGACCCAGGGCGATTTCTCCCTGTTGGACAGAGAGGCGGTGCAGACAAAGTTCGGTCTTAGAAAAACTATGGTCCATTCTCCCCCGAAAAGCCTTGGCTGCGCTTCCTGCCGGGAAAAAGACATTGATATCCAGAAAATGTCCTTTGGGTTTAAAGGGAAACCGCTGCTTTTTGACGCCATGAATATTGCCCTTTCAAAAGGAGAGGTGACAGCCATCACAGGAAAAAACGGTACCGGCAAAACCACCTTTGCCAAGCTGTTGACAGGTCTTCTTCCACTGAAGCAGGGAACCATCTTCATAGATGGGGATAAAAAATCCCCCCGCACTCTTTTGAAAAAAGGAAGCATTGTCCTTCAAAATGCCGACCACCAGCTCCACATGAAAAGTGTGAGGCAGGAGCTTGAGATCTCCATGGGGCTTATAAAAAAGCGTCATCCCTCCGGGGAAAAAATTGAGGAGCTGCTCTCCCGGTTTGGCCTTATCCGGTTTGCAGATCGCCATCCCCAATCCCTTTCCGGGGGTCAGAAGCAGCGGCTTGTCATTGCCTGCGGGATCATAAAATCCCCTGAAATCCTGATTCTGGATGAGCCCACAAGCGGGCTTGACGGTGTGAACATGCACGTCATTTCAGAAATGATGCAGCAGCTGGCGGCCCAGGGAACCTGCGTTCTTGTGATTACCCATGACCTTGAACTGATCGGGGAAGCCTGTTCGTCAGTATTGGAATTTCCGTTTTAAAACCCAAGCGTACGGAGGAAAAAATGAAAACAATGGTGGTCTATTCAAGTAAAACCGGAAACACAAAAATGGTGGCCCAGGCCATCCACGAAATTCTTCCCCATCCATCGGAAATTTATCCGGTGGAGACGGCCCCTTCCCCGGACGGATATGACTTCATTGTCTTGGGTTTCTGGGTGGACAGGGGCACTGCCGATGGAAAATCAAGGGACTATTTTAAAAAAATAAAGGGGGAAAAGATAGCCGTTTTTGGAACCCTTGGGGCCTATCCCGACTCCAAGCATGCCCAAAAATGCCTGGAAAAGGTCAGGACTTTGACCGAGGGGAATGAGTGCCTTGGCGAATTTATCTGCCAGGGAAAGGTGGACCCGGCCCTTATTGAAATGATGGCAACAAAAATGAAAGATGATCCCCACCACGCCATGACACCGGAGAGACAGGCACGCCTGGTAGAGGCGGCCAAACACCCGGACAAGGCCGATCTGGAGTCTGCACAGGCCGTCTTCAGGGAAATTCTAAAAAAAATCGAAGACTAACTGCCATAAAAAGTGCCGAAACGAAAAAAGAAGGAAAAAAGATGAAAAAAAGAAAAGGGTTCTCACTTTCCCTGCGCATCTCTGACAATGGACTGCAAAAAGCAGTTATTATGGCAAAAAAGGGACTAAAAATAGTTCCAATTCTGATTTGTCTTAGCCTTGGCTGGGGAATAAATGCCAATGCTGTGGAAAGCGTTCAGGTGAAAAAAACGGTTATCACCGCCACAAGGACAGAAATCAGCCAAACGGATGTCCCGGCAAGTGTTGAGATCATCACCGCAGAGGAGATCAGCAAGATGGAAGCTACCACGGTGACCGATATCCTCAAATACGCCACCGGCATAGGTTTTTACTCGAATATGCTCCGATCCACCCCCTCCATTAGGGGATTGAGCGGCAAGCACACCCTGCTTTTGATGGATGGAAAACGCATGGCAGGCCCCCAGGGAAAATTCAATGAAACCGACCGGATCACCCTTGCAAACATTGAACGTATTGAAATCATCCGGGGCCCCATGAGCACCCTTTACGGCTCCGAGGCCATGGGTGGGGTCATCAATATCATCACCAGAAAACCCCAGAAAATGTCTGCCGGAGCCGGCGTGAAGTACAGCGCCTATGACAGCGACTCAGCCTCCACAGAGGCCTACTTTAACCTGACTCTGGGTGGTGAAAAAATGGGGAAATTCGGCGTCAACCTCTCAGGGGAAATCATCAATGGGGATCCGCTGATGACAGATAACGATACCTCCCTGACCCCGGACAAAGAGCTGCAAAGCATCAGCGGCAAACTCACCTATGATGTTTCAGAGTTTCTCTCCTCCACCTTTACCCTGGGATACACCGAGGACGAGGTGTACAATGACTATTTCAGCAGTTATCTCAGAAGTTCCGACAATGAATATAACCGCCTGGATCTCTCCCTGGGTTTTGACTATAACACACCCGAACTTAAAGCCATGATCCGGGGATATTATTCAGATTATGATAAAGAGTATGAGAGTAGATACCAGGAAGATTATCTCAGTAAAGGCACCCAGCACACCACAGGCGAACTCATTGATTTTGATTCCGGAGAAAGAAAAACCAGCGTGGTGGAAGGCCAGATTTCCAAACCCTTTGCCAGAAACCATCTGGTTACCCTGGGCGGGGAGTGGAGACGGGAATTTTATCACAGTGCCCGCATGGACACAGGAGAGGGAAACTTTACATTAACACGGGAGGGCGTCACTGTTAAAGGCTCCGAATGCGAGCCGGACAACTATGCCTTCTATCTCCAGGATGAGTGGAGCATTGGAGACAAACTGCTCATCATTCCGGGCCTGAGATATGATGAGCCCGATGATTTTGACAGCGAAATCAGCCCCAAACTCGGCATTACCTGGTTCATGCGCCCGGATCTGCGACTGAAGCTCAACTACGGCCACAGTTACGTGGCACCGGGACCGGGTGAGCTTTACAAGGACTGGTACGGCATGGGAGGCAGATATCATATTATCGGCAACAAGGAGCTGAATCCGGAGGTGAGTGACAGCTATGAAATTGCAATAGAAGGAGAGAAAGGACGATTTGGCGGACGTGTCGCCTATTTTTACAACGATATAACCGATCTCATCGAGTCGGTGTACAGTTATAAGGAGAGTCCTTCTGTCAAGGCCTATATTTACCAGAACATCGGCAAGGCTGAAATTCAGGGAACAGAGGTGGAAGCCTATTTCAACATCACAAAAGACCTTATGTTCAAAGCAGCCTATGCCTATCTGGATGCCATGGACAAGGAGGCCGATGAGAGGCTGGACCAGAGGGCAAGAAACAAGATCACGGCCAAACTTTTTTACACCAATCCCCAATATGATTTTGATGTCAACCTCTGGGGCGAACACACCATGGACTACCTGGAAGAGGAGAAAAATTATGATTTCACCGTGGTAAACCTGAACGTAAAAAAACGGCTGAGTCAAAAGATGGACGTTTATGTTGGGGTCAACAATCTTCTGGACGAAAAAGAGGAGGACCTCCATGACATGCTCCTGGGTGCCCAGTTTTATGGTGGTATGAATTTTAAATTTTAGCGAATTCTATCCGGAATCTAACCCTGGATACCCTGACCATTACCGCACAGACACGGGAGGAAAACGTCCAGGATGTTCCCATGACCATTGATCTGTTCACCCAGATGAAACGGGAAGAGTTCTGATGTTCAGAATCTTAAAATAAAATACCAGGGAAACTCCTGGGATCTGACATCCATCACCAGCCGCCAGGCCTATGACATTAATTTTATTTCCGACATGGATTTTAACTCGTCAGTCCTAAGTTCTCTGCATGTTGTGTATTGAGATTTGCTAACCCCCTGAAATCATAGAGCCTGTGTCGTAGAGCTTGATTTTATAGGCCTTAATGATTCCAATGAGTTATGAGAACTTAGGACTTTTGAGGTTGAGTTTGGTCGCTTAAATATTGGAAGGTTCAGAACGCCCTCATCCTTTTCAGATGTCATGCAAATTTTCAAAAAAACTTAGAACTCACAAGTAAGGAAGAATCCATGAAAAAACCATTACCGACATGTTTTCCAGAATTGAATTATCACGAACTACCCTATATTGCAATTCGCTGGGAAGTGGTTAAAACCGCTTTACTGATAAGCCTTTTTGATCATATGTCAGAATCGCAAAGTGCTTCTGACATTGCTGCACGAGTTGAATGTGACGCAAAAAATACCGAATACCTGCTCAATGCATTGACCGCTCTGGGGTATGTGCACAAGGAGGACGGCCTTTTTTGCAACACTGAGCAAACGGAACATTTCCTGACCAGCCGAGGAGATACCGGCTTAGCAGAGTCCCTGCTGGCCTTTGATAAGTGGAACGAACCGGCTCTAAACGGTCGGATGCTTAAGTTGATCAAGGAGGGCGCTCCTCTCAGCCAGGATATGGTATCTGAACAGGTGTGGGCGGACTCTGCCCGCAAATCAATTAATAGCAGCCGTTGCGGCAGGGCCCAGGAAATCGCCAGATTGCTTTCCGTGTTGCCCGATTTCAATCAATGGCAAAAGATTCTTGATATTGGTGCTGGTCCGGGCCTGATAGGGATTGCAGTAGCTGCCGCACATCCTACGTTAGAGTGCTATTTGTTTGACCGTCCGGTGGTGATTGATGTGGCACAGGAGGTGATCAAGGAGTACGGCATGGAAGACCGGGTGAAAACCATGAGCGGTGATTATTCTGTCGATCCATTGGGAGAGGGGTATGATGCCATTATCGCCAGTTATACCTTAAATTTTTATAATGAAAATGAAAAATTGGCCCCAATTATGGAAAAGTGCTTTGCTGCATTAAATCCTGGTGGCAACTTAATTATTTTTTCCGATGGTTTGAGTGCGGAAAAAACCGAACCCGCTGATATGGTTATCAGCTGGCTGCCCACAGCTTTGATGGGGCAGGACTTTTCTTTTGAAGAAGATGTTTTGCCCCAGGCGATGCTTGCTGCTGGTTTTGCCTCGGTGCGTACCAAAACGCTTACTGATAAGCTTATTGCATCTTTTGGGGCGACGGAATTTCATGTTGGGCGGAAATTTTAAAATACAAAGTATGTTTGAACTCGTCAGTCCTAAGTTCTCTGCATGTTGTGTATGAAATTTACTAACCCCCTGAAATTATAGAGCCTGTGCCTTAGAACTTGATTTTATAGGCCTTAATGATTTCAATGAGTTATGAGAACTTAGGACTCTTGAGTTAATGGGTTAATCCCCGCTTTTTTCCAGAGAATATTTTTTCAAACAATCCGGTAACGCCGTCGGGTAAAACAAGAACCAGAATCACCACCATGGCACCCAGTATAATGGGGCGGTAGGAGCCCAATGGTGAGAGCATTTCGTTGAGGGCAATGGTGATAAAGGCACCAATTATCGCCCCGGGAAATTTCCCCACGCCGCCGATGACCAGGATAACCATGAGGGTGACAAAGAGGTCAATGCCCAACATTCTTGTGGAGAGCATCCCCACGTAGTGGGCGTAAAATCCGCCAATCATACCCGTTAAAAATGAGGTAAGCGCAAATACCATGAGCTTATATTTAAAGGCGCTGACCCCCAGACAGGATGCAAAATCCTCGGCATCTTTCAATGCCAGAAAGGCGGTTCCCCAATGGGATTTGATGACCATCAGTATAATAACGGAGCAGATAACGGCCACCAGGAACAAAAGATAAAAGTAGGGAATGGGGTCAGAACTTGTGAAAGTGTACCCAAATATATTCATGGGGACAATGGTTAAAATTCCCCGGGACCCCCCTGTCCCCAGTGCCCGTCCGATATCTCCTTTCAGGACCGGTTCCAATATCATGTGTACCGCAAAGGTGACAAGGGCAATGTAAGCGCCCTTGAGCTTGAGGCAGGGAAGCCCCACCAGAATCCCGATACCTGCGGTAATAAACCCTGCAATGAAAACGGAAAAGATCGGTGGCACGCCGAATCGAGCCGAGATAATGGCTGAAGAATAGGCACCGATGACAAAAAAAGCCACCTGCCCAAAGGAGAAGATACCCGCAAATCCCATGATGAGATCCCAGCACGAGGCCACCACCGACCAGATCAGGCACATGATCAAGATGTGCATAATAAAGTTGGTGGACCCGAAAAAGACAGGGAGGATGGCCACAGCCCCCCAGATAACAGCTAAAAATATGCTTAGACGTTTAGTTTCCATTGTGATGTTATCCCCATTTCCCCATAAGTCCCTGGGGTCTTACTGCCAGGGTTGTCAACAATACGGCAAATAATGCGATGAGCGTCCATGTCATTCCAAAATACCACCCCACAAAGGCTTCCAGCATGCCCACAATAAAGGCGGCGTAAAGCCCTCCCTTGATGCTGCCCATGCCCCCAAAGGCCGTGATGACCCATGCCTTGACCAGAATATCCCACCCGCCTGCGGGGGTAATAAAATATTTCTGGGCCAGGAGAATACCGCCCATACCCACCATCACCGTGGAGATGGCAAAGGTTGCGGCAAATACAAAGTCCTTGGGAATCCCTACAATCTGGGCACCGGCAGGGTTCTGGGCCACGGCCCTGACTGACATACCTGTGCGGGTATTGTTGAGAAACCATCTAAAGAGCATGATTCCCCCAATGGAGAATATAAAGATCATCAGATCCTGGTAGGATAGAATAAACTCCCCCATTTCAAAGTTCCCTTCCAGCATGGAGGGCAATGATTTCATCCGGGCACCAAAGACCACCTGGTAGGAGTTGTCCAGAAACAGGGCCAATCCCAATGTGATCATCATCACCTTTACCTCCCAGTCATCCCGTTTTCGTAAAGGGGCCACCAAGAGTTTTTCAATGAAAAAACCAAATATCAGGAGAACGGGAGCTGCCAGGCAGAGGACAACGAAATAATTATTAAAAAAGGGGATGCTGAACAACAAAAAGGCGATATATCCCCCCAGGCTGTAAAAAGAGCCATAGGCGAAATTAAAGGCCTTGGATACCCCGTAGATCAGGGTGAGCCCCACGGCCATGAGGGCATAGACTGATCCGTTGATCAGGCCGCTGATGATGACATCTATGATTTCAATGAACATCTTTGTCTCTCCTGTTACATGCCAAGAAAAATTTCTTTTAAATGATCATTGCCAAGGGCCTCTTCCTTGCTTCCTTCAAAGGAAATCATCCCCTCTTCCAGTACATAAATTTTATCTGCAAGTTCCGTGATCTGGGGGATATTTTGCTCCACCACCAGAACGGTTATTCCCTGGGTGTTGATCTCTTTAATGATCCGTGCCACCTCGTCCCTGAGATTGGGTTGCAGTCCAAGGGACGGCTCATCAATGGCCAGAAAATCAGCATTGGACATCAGTCCCCTGGCAATGGCCAGCATTCTGGCCTCTCCGCCGCTCATGGTGGATGCCAGTTGCTTTTGGCGATCTGCCAGGCGGGGAAACAATGAAAACACCTTTTCCAGATTCTCTTTCTCGTGGGGCCTGGCAGACCGGGAATAGGCACCCAGCTTAAGGTTCTCCAGCACCGTCATCTCCGGAAAGAGCTCACGATTTTCTGCAATATAGGTGATGCCTTTGTTCACCAGCTTTTCAGAACCCTGGCCGGTGATATTTTCGCCGTCATAGAGAATGTTTCCCGTCACCTTTTCCACCAGACCGCAGATGGATTTTAAAACGGTGCTTTTCCCATGGCCGTTGGGGCCAAGCATGACCACCACCTCTCCCTTTCCCACGTTCAGGGAGACATTTTTCAGTACATGGAAATCGTCATAATATGCGTTTAAATCATGGACCTTTATCATGTTCCATCCCCCAAATAACATTCAATGACCCGTGGATCACTGGTGACGACAGCGGGGTCTCCACAGCAGATTTCCGTACCCGTTTCGATGATCAGCAGTTTTTCCGTCAATTCCGTGAGAACCTTCATGAAATGTTCAATAATGATGATGGTGACCCCCAGATCCTGGTTGATGCGTTGGATCAGGTCCATCAGTTGAATGATCTCCTTGGCATTGGAACCGGCCATGGGTTCATCCAGCATCAATATTTCCGGCTTGGTGGCCAGGGCCGCACCGATCATAATCATTTTTTTGTCCAGAAGATTAAGTTGGCCCACCATAGAATTTCGTTTGTCCTTAAGGTTTACGAATTCCAGGATTTTATCCACATAGTCCTGTTCAAATCCCTCCCGGCTGCCAAAATGATTTCCCACACTGATGCTTTTTTCCACACTCAGGCTGGGAAATGTCTGGGGAATCTGGAAGGTTCTTGAGATACCCAGTTTTGCGATTTTATGGGGGGGTAAACCCCCAATTTCCTTACCATTAAAGGATATTGCCCCCTCAAAAGAATAAAGGCCGGAGATGAGGTTATATAAGGTGGATTTACCAGCCCCATTGGGACCGGCAATCCCGAACACCTGACCCTTGGAAACGGTAAAACTCAGCGAATTGACGGCGGTCAGTTCACCAAATTTTTTGGTGACGTTCGTCAGTTTAAGCATGATGACTGTTCCTTCCTTCGTGTTGAAGTTGAATACAGTTTTCTATCACGTAGTATGTAATATGCGATCTGTAGTCTAAATCCCTATCATAGTGTTTTTTGAAAAGCAAGATAAAGTTGTGGAGAAAAGGCTTGCATATTGCATAGTATGTGATATATAAAAATAATTCAACGCTTAAAATATAGAACCGCTTTAAACCATAGCAGTCAAAGGAGGCGGAACCATTAAATCATTTATCAAAACCAATTTTGATCTCTGTACGGGTTGCAATATCTGCCAGCTGGCCTGCTCCATGCGGTGGCATGGGGGGTATAATACCCGGCGATCCAGGTTGCTGATTCAAAATACAAGGGAAAATCTTTACCACAAGCCAGTGGTGTGTAACCAGTGTACCAATGCCTATTGCATGACTGTCTGTCCGGCCAAGGCTTATTCAAGGAGTGACACTGGTGTGGTTCTCATTGATGAGAATCGCTGTGTGGGGTGTGGATTGTGCGTGCAATTCTGCCCTGAAGGCATGGTGAAACTGGATCCGGAAACTAAAAAGGCGGTGAAATGTGATACCTGCATGGGCGATCCCCTGTGTGTATCTGCCTGTCCCACCGGTGCACTTGAATGGATAAATGGAGGAGAAAAAGATGAATGAAGCATACATGAATAAATTTCTCCTTGTGGATTTAACAACGGCAACATCCCGGGAAATACCTTTATCCGACAAGATGAGAGAACAATATATCGGGGGTAAGGGATTTGGGGCCAGACTTCTTTATGACCTTCTTGCTCCGGGTACCGATCCATTGTCCCCGGAAAATATTCTCATGATCATGACCGGCCCCCTCACCGGTACCATGGCCCCTGCCATGCGGGGGTGCATTGTGACGAAATCGCCGTTGACCCATACCTTTCTGGACAGTTATTTCGGGGGACATTTCGCCCCGGAAATTAAATATGCCGGATATGACGGCATTATTGTCCAGGGGAAATCAGACAAACCGGTTTACCTCTGGATTGATGATGGCACCCTTGAAATACGAACTGCGGTCCATCTCTGGGGCCAGGATACCCTGGAGGCAAATCATGCCATTAAAAAAGAGCTTAGGGACGATTCTGTGCGGGTGGTATCCATTGGCCCGGCTGGCGAAAATATGGTGAACTATGCCCTGATCGGGTGTGAATATAATCGCCAGGCCGGAAGGGGCGGTGCCGGGGCCGTGATGGGGTCTAAAAACCTTAAGGCCATTGCGGTGCGGGGTACGGGGGTTGTGGGTATTAACGATGGGCCTTCATTTCTTTCGGCCTGTGACAAAGCCCGGGCAGAACTGGATGCCAGCCCTGACATCGATGCCATGAAAGCAGGAGGTACGGCCGGTTCCGTTGATTACGCCAATGAAACAGGCTTGCTTCCCCATAAAAATTACAGTGGGGGCACCTTTGAGAAAAGCAGCAAACTTTCTGATATTGGCCAGGCTAAGCATCTGTGGCTGGGCAGTTCCGCCTGCATGGGATGCCCCATTCGGTGCAGTAAAATGGGGGCGGTTAGAACCGGGAAATACAAGGGAATCGTCACCGATATGCTGGAGTATGAATCTGCGGCATTGATGGGATCTAATCTCGATATCAGTGATGTAAGGGCCGTGGCCCATCTGGTTAAATTGTGCGATCTTTTGGGTATTGACAGTATGTCCACAGGGTCGGTCATCGGATTTGCCATGGAACTTGGAGAAAAGGGACTCATTGACTCCCCGGAAGGCGTAGAATTGAAGTTCGGCAATATCCAGGCGGCGGAATATTTCATTAAAACCATTGCAAATCAAGACAGTGATCTGGGACGAATCCTGGCCCAGGGCGTTAAAAAAGCCGCTGCAATCATTGGCAAAGGTTCCAAAGATATGGCTGTCCATGTCAAGGGCATGGAAGCACCGGCATGGGGTCCCCGGGGGGCTTCGGGAATGGGGCTTGCCATCATGACCGCCGATCGGGGGGCATGTCACCAGCGGGCCTTTCCCATCTCCTACGAGGTGGGGGGTGTGGAGTGGAAGGGGCAACAGATGGGTCCCCTGGACACCGTTGGGAAAGCAGAATTGGTATCTTCCCTGCAAAATTATTCAGCAGGTCTGGATACCCTGGTAAAATGTGATTTTGGCAGTTTTGGCATTTCAGGAGATACCTATGGGTTACTCCTGGCAGCGGCAACGGGGCAAGAGGTGAAAGAATCCCTGTTTGACGAAACTGGAGAAAGAATCTGGAACCTGACGCGGCTTTTTAATTTAAGAGAGGGGCTTGATCCTGCCGAAGATCGGCTGCCCAGAAGATTTGTGTCAGAACCCTTGCCCGATGGGCCCCACAAAGGACATCGGATTTCCCAGGAAGATATGGATTATATGAAACAGGACTATTATTCACAGCGGGGGTGGAGTAAAAAAGGGATTCCCTTTGAATCAACCTTAAAGCGTTTGGGAGTAAAACACAGTGAATCATATACCCAATAAAAAAGAGGCCAAGCGACTTGCCACCCGGTGGAAAATCATAGAGGCGGCAACCCATCTTTTTGCCACATTGGGATTTCATAAGACCACCATACAAGATATTGCCCAGCACATTGCCATGACCACCGGAGCGGTATTTCACCATTTCGGGTCTAAAAAAGATATTCTGAATGCCGTGGTGGAAAACCTGGATCATAATTTTGAAGAATATATTGAATTCTTAGCCCAGGAGCACGCAGATCGTCGGAGCATGATCACAGGACTGGCTGATATTTTTGTTGAACGGTTTCATTCCGATCCCGATATCATTATCAGCATGACCTCCCTGGCAGCTGAGTTCAGCAGCATCCGGGGACCGGTGATCCAAAAGGTCCAGGCGGTTTATGATCGATTTGTGGATGCCTTTGAATCGGCATTGAACCGATTTTCCCAGGAAAAAATTAATCGGGCCGTTGCCATCGGATTCATCGCCGGGCTCCAAGGTGTGGCTGTTCAGGCGTTGTTGCGGGAAGGTGAGATGACCATTGAGGAGCTGGTGCAAGGGTTTCTTTGTATGAATGCCCTTGGCAAGTCTGACATCACCGACCATCAGGACTAATTTTAAACTTTTTTATTTTCGTTACGGGCAAATCCAAGTACAAAACAGATCCGTCCGTGGCAGTTACTCAAGGAGTGGGTGTGATGAAAAAAAACTATGATTTTATTATCATTGGGGGCGGATCAGCCGGATGCGTACTTGCAAACAGGCTCAGTGCAAATCCTTCAAACAAGGTTCTGGTTCTTGAGGCAGGGCGACCGGATTATATCTGGGATGTCTTTATTCACATGCCCGCTGGCCTGACGTTTCCCCTGGGAAATAAATTTTATGACTGGTGCTATGAATCAGAGCCCGAGCCCCACATGGGAAATCGTCGTATTTTCCATGGTCGGGGAAAGGTGTTGGGAGGCTCTTCCAGCATCAATGGCATGATCTACATCCGGGGCAATGCCATGGATTATGAAAAGTGGAGTAAAGATCCCGGCATGGAGAATTGGGGTTATGGCAATTGTCTTCCCTATTTTAAACGGGCTGAAACTCGTCTCATGGGGGCTGATGAGTACCATGGCGTTAACGGTCCTCTTGCTTTGGAAACCGGTCCTTGCACCAATCCCCTTTTTGGTGGGTTCATGGCGGCGGCCAAGGAAGCGGGATATCCCCTCACCGATGATGTTAACGGATATCAGCAGGAAGGGTTCGGTAAATTTGACCGTAACATATTGCGGGCCAGGCGATTGAGTGCGGCCAGGGCCTATCTGCATCCGGTGCTGAAAAAACGTCCCAACCTGGACTTGATCTGCCGGGCCTTTACCACAAAAGTTCTTTTCGAGGGGAAAAGGGCCGTGGGGGTTGAATATACAAAGGGTAAATCCAGTACCGTAAAAAAAGCCTTTGCCGGTGAGGTGATCTGCTGTGGTGGATCCATTAATTCCCCCCAGACCCTTCAACTGTCCGGGATAGGCAATGCCGCTGAATTACAAGCCCTTGGTATAGATGTCGTACATGATCTGCCCGGCGTGGGGGAAAATCTCCAGGATCATCTGGAGGTCTATGTGCAACATGCCTGTAAAAAACCGGTGAGCATGAATCCTTCCCTGGCCTTGTGGAAAAAACCCTTTATTGGATTTCAATGGCTGTTCCAGAGAAAGGGGGCTGCGGCCACCAACCATTTTGAGGCAGGTGGATTTATCCGGAGCAATGAGGAGGTTGAATATCCCAACCTTCAGTTTCATTTCCTTCCCCTGGCCATTCGTTATGATGGCAGCCAGCCCAGCCAGGAACATGGATACCAGGTCCATGTGGGACCCATGAACTCCAATGCCCGGGGCTCTGTTAAAATCCATTCCACTGATCCCAAGGTTCATCCAAAACTCAAGTTCAACTATCTCTCCACGGAACAGGATCGCCGGGAATGGGTGGAGGCCATAAGATGCGCCCGTAATATATTGAACCAGCCAGCCATGGGTGAGTTCAACGCCGGAGAAACATCTCCGGGACCCGAGGTGGAAACTGATCAGGAGATTTTGGACTGGGTGACCAAAGACAGTGAAACCGCCTTGCATCCTTCCTGTTCCTGTAAAATGGGCACCGATGACATGGCGGTTGTGGCACCGGACAGCTTAAAGGTGCATGGCGTGGAAGGCCTTCGGGTGGTGGATGCGTCGGTGATGCCCTATGTGACCAATGGCAACATCTATGCCCCGGTGATGATGATTGCAGAAAAGGCAGCGGATCTTATTTTGGGTAATGCCTTGGCGGCTCCTGCTGCGTCGGATTTCTATAAACACGAGAAAAAATAATTAAAGACCTGCTCCGGTAAAAAACAGGGTTATTGGGATTTTGCCCGGATAACCCTGTTCTTTGTCACTGCGCAAGCATGCCAAAGATCCCTTTCACGCTGTTTTGGGAGAGCAGAGATGCCGCATATGCCTCTGCATCGGGTATGTTCCATTGGCGGATGCAGTTCTGCACAGTAAAAAGAAAATGCTGATTGACACTGAGTTTTCGGATGCCAATCCCCATAAAAAAGGGAATAAACGCCTTTTCCTTGGCCATTTCACCACACACGGAAATATCCTTGCCAGCAGCAATAACGGCTCTGGCAATGCGGTTCAAGGCCCTTAGCACACTGGGGTGATGGGGGGTGTAATACTCAGTCACCCGGTCATTGGTGCGATCCGCTGCCAGCATGTACTGGACAAAATCATTGGTGCCGATGGAAAAAAAGTCAGCTTCGGCCGCCAGGTCATCAATGATCTCCACAACAGATGGCAGCTCCAGCATCATGCCGATCTTGGGTAACTTTGTAAGCCCGCTATTTTCAATGCCCACCCCTTTGTCCTCTTTGCCAGATATCTTTAACTCCTCATAACAGTCTATGACCATCTGCTTTGCCCTTTGAAATTCATCCAGGGATGAAACCATGGGAAACATGATTCTGAGTTCCGTTGCCGGATCTGCCTCTGTGGCGGCGGTGAGAATGGCCTTGATCTGTTGGGACATGATCTCAGGGTATTTAAAGGTGAATCGGATGGAGCGAAGCCCCAGCTCCGGGTTGGCCTCACCAGCATTGTCAAAATAGGCAAGCATTTTGTCCCCCCCCACATCCAGTGTACGTATGGTGACCTCTTTGCCTGCCATCTTGGATAAAAGAATATCATATACCCTTTTCTGCTCCGCATCGGAGGGGAAATTGCTGCGCACCAGAAAGGGAAATTCAGATCGATACAGGCCCACCCCCCGGGCATTGAGCCGGACCGCTGAGTCCAGTTCCCCTAATAAATTGATATTGACCATCAGTGATATGGGGACCCCATCGGCGGTGTGGGTCTCCTTTTGTGGAATCTCATTGGGAAGGGGAGGAGAATCCATGGATGTATGAAATTTTGTCCTAATTTCCTGGTCGGGATCAAAATAGATGTTCCCCATCTGGGCATCCATGATGATGGTGGGGGAGCCTGTGATGGAGAGCAAATCCAATTTTTTTGTAATGAGCATGGGAAGTCCCAGAGATCGTGCCAGAATGGCCGCATGGGAGGTGATGCCGCCGCCGGTGAGAATGATTCCGGCCACGCCTTTCATGGCAAACTTTACCGCTTCCGACGGCAAAAGATCCCGGGCAATTAAAATTTTATTTTCATGATTTGAGGTCCCTTCTGTGGTGGTTTGCATGAGGTTCTCAATGAGACGCACGGCAATGTCTTCAACATCTGCCGCCTTTTCCTGGAGATACTCATCCGGGCTGGAACCAAAGAGGTGAATATATTTTCTGGCAACTATGACCACCGCAGATAAAGCAGGCTGACCTTGCCGGGTCAACGCCTTCATTTTTACGGAAAAGCCTTTATCCTTTAATATCATGATGTGGGCATCAAAGATAAGACTCACCGCTTCTGGAATACGTTGAGAAATTTCCTGTTCAAGGGTTTCGATCTGGTTGATGGTCTGGGTAATGGCATTTTCCAGTTCCACGATGCCCCGGGAAGGGTCATCACTGACCTCCTCATTGCTCCTGAGCATGTCAAGTATGGGGTTGTGCCGGGCCAGCATGGCCTTTCCCATGGCCATCCCCCGGGATGCCACCCGGGCCTGGATGATGCGGGGTAACGCCATCTTTTTTTGGGGTTTGCGGGAAGACAGATGCGTTTTTTCTGGCATCTCATTTCCCTTGAAACCCAACAAAATCCTTGCATTTTCGATGAGCATGGCCAGTTGAGAAGCAATGGATCGAAGCACCATGGCCTCATCCCCGGAAAAAGGGTGGTTGGCCTGGCGCTGGACAACCATGACGCCAATTCCCTGGGTTCCCCTTAATATGGGAATGGCCAGAAAACACTCAAATTTCTTTTCTCTGGTTGCTGGGAAGTATTTAAAATCAGGATTAAGACTGGCTTGGTCCTCCAGGATGATCTCCATGGTTTCCATGGATTTTCCCACAAGACCTTCACCCACTTTCATTTTAACTACATCCACGGAATCGGGGTTCAGTCCAGTGGTGGCACGAAGTACCAGTTCTTGTTCCGGGGTGTGAAGAAGATAAATGGAGCACACCTCTGCTTTGAGATGCTTTGCCACCAACCGCACACACCGCTGCAATATTTTTTTTGTGTCTGAAACACCGGAAAGCAGGGCAAACATTTCTC
Organism: Desulfobacterium sp.; assembly: GCA_045046665.1. Lineage (GTDB taxonomy): Bacteria > Desulfobacterota > Desulfobacteria > Desulfobacterales > Desulfobacteraceae > Desulfocicer. Next base: position 2,619 of record JASFYZ010000177.1, on the reverse strand, counting down.
CTGCATCGCAAAGTAGCTCCAGGTGATCTTTTTTTTTCATATGATATCCTCATTCTGGTGGATAACTATTTTGATTCAATAAAACTCCTGGGGACTGTGGCTTATATCACAGCCTGGCTCAATCATAATCAATCACACAATAAAAAGCAAAAACTGTTCGGCTACCACTTAAGGGGGGACAGCCTTTAAAATCGGCTCTCCGAGCTTTCCCGTGGTAGACAAGATTATCAATTTATGATAAAGGTCTGACTCAGTTTGTGTAATAACTTATTATTATTATTAGAAATATTTGATATGGGTAGGGTTGGCGAATGCATCGAAAATGATTTCAAACCAACAATTGAAAGGGGAAAGGGGCTGGTTGACGTTGAAGCGGCTGAATGTTCACATCTTTTGATGTTGAGGAATACCTTCTTTTTTTACGCCATTGATGATCAGGGCAACAATCTTGGTCAGGAGACGGTTGAAAAACTCTTTAGCTGCATTGGTATTGATAACGGGGAGGTTCGTCTGCCTGGCTCAACTGGCAAAGCGGCTGGAGTAGAAAACACAAATCGAAATACTTTTTACAATCCAATGGGTTGTTGTATAGAACCCCGGGAGATAGACGATGCCGACCACCGATAAATTGCGGAAAAAACTTCAGAAAAAATTGGCAGAACTGTTCCAGCTGGATCAGCCTGATCTTGATTTCGGATTTTATCGAATCATTAAGGCCAAAGCAGAACAGGTCCAAACCTTTATCGATAAAGACCTGCTCCAAACCATTGAAAATGCATTCGGACAGGTTGATGAAGAACGCAAGGATGCAGCTTGCGCTGCTGTTGAAACGGCCATTGAACAGGCAAAAAAATTCGGTGTGCCTGACCCTGAGAAAACAGACGGGGTCCAGGAAGCAAGGACAGCCTATATTGCCATAAAAGAGAATGCTACGGCTGAATCAGATGTTTACGATCATCTCTTCCGTTTTTTCGAACGCTATTACGATGACGGAGATTTTATCTCCCGCCGTTACTATACCCGGGAAAATGCAGGCCATGCCGCCCCCTTTGCCATTCCCTACAATGGTGAAGAGGTCAAACTCCACTGGGCCAACGCAGATCAATACTACATTAAAACCGCTGAATACTTTTCCAACTATACCTTTGACATGGTCCAGGCTTCAGAGATCAGGAAGATGTCAGAACAAGAAAAAGCCCTGAATCTGGTACCAGATACCCCCTTAAAAGTTCATTTCCGTATTATTGATGCCGCAGAGGGCGAGCACGGCAATGTTAAAGGGGCAGCAGACCAAAAACGGTTCTTTGTTCTTTATGAACAAGACCCTGTCACCTTGAATGACGCTGGTGAACTGGTGGTTAATTTTGAATACAAGCCAATGTCCGGTGGTAAAAATATAGTCAATGCCGATGCTGAAAAAAATTTAAAAACGATTTACGGTAAAAGTTTGAAGAAAGGGGATATGCCCAACCTTGCTATTGCCCAGAAAGTAATTGATTTTGTGGAAGCATCGGATAACTTTGCTGCCTACGCCAATATGCTCAAACTACCTGCACCCACGGACAAAATTCCCAACCGTCCGCTGCTGGCCAAGTACATAAACCAGTACACTGCCAGAAATACCTGCGACTACTTCATTCACAAGGATCTTGGCGGATTTCTCAAACGGGAGCTGGATTTTTACATCAAAAACGAAGTCATGCACCTGGATGACATTGAAAATGCCGATGCGCCTTCCGTGGAAAGCTATCTTGCAAAGCTCAAGGTGATCCGGAAAATTGCCGTAAAGCTCATTGAATTTTTAGCCCAGCTTGAGAATTTCCAGAAAAAACTCTGGCTTAAAAAGAAATTTGTGATTGAGACCAACTATTGCATCACCCTGGACCGGGTTCCGCAAGAGTTGTATGGGCAGGTTGTTGAAAATCCAGCCCAGGTCCAAGAGTGGATCAAACTCTTTGCCATTGATGAGATCAAGGGGGAAGACGGTGAATTGCCGGGCATGGGCGGACCCTCTTTTTCTAATCCACCCACTGTCGAGTTTTTAAAGGCCAATGACAAATTGGTGCTGGATACGGCTTTCTTCAATGAGGATTTTAAAGCACTGTTAATAGAATCCATAGCGAATTTTGATGAGCAGTGTGATGGATTGCTGATTCATTCGGAAAATTTTCAGGCTTTGAATTTGTTGCAGGAGAGATACCGGGAACAGGTGAAGTGTGTTTATATTGATCCGCCTTATAATACCGGAGGTGATGGGTTTGCATATAAAGACAGCTACCAACATTCTTCGTGGCTTTCGATGGTAGAAGAACGTGTGGCATTATCCCATTCACTAATTTGCCTAAATGGTGCATTTTTTATAAGTATTGATGAAAAAGAACATCATAATTTAAGACGAGTTACTGACAATTTAATCGGTGTAAAAAATTTATTAGCAGATTTTGTTTGGTTGGCAGAAGGTAATTTTGATAACCAAGCTAAAGTAAAAATGGCTCACGAGTATATTCTTGCTTACGCATATAGTGAACCAAATTTTGCTCCCCCTCCAGTTATTGACCCTTCAATTACTGGTAAGAGTAAGCTTTTTCGTGAAAAAATAAAAAATACAATCATTAAAAA
>JASFYZ010000176.1:0-7888 GCA_045046665.1 Desulfobacterium sp. | reverse complement strand
TGGTCTGCTCACATAGCATTAGTATGCTACGCAGCCCCAAATACGCGAATATGGGGCACTGGCCAAACATTTACAATACCAACCCGAATATTTATCTGAAAAAATAACGTTACCTCATTTTTATCAATCCCTCCTGGCATCCTTCTTCTCATCCCCATGGTACTAAAAGAAGGATGCCCCATCCCGATGAAAGGTATCACTCGCGGGTCAATTTCTACCCCTTGATCCAGCCAAAATTTTTTGATTTACGTACAATAGCATCTATAACATATTGATAAAAAACAAAATACAATCAACATCATATTTAACACTCAATATCAAATACCATATTGCATGCAAAAAAAGCTTGACTTTCTCCTTTAACGAACTATAAAGTCACTTCAATCAGGTCGAACATAATATAATTTAAATCCATTGGACAACGCATACAAAATTCAGCAATGTCCTAAGTATTGAACAAATTGTAAAAACCGACTATAGCATATGTTAAAATCTTTCAGATTACGTAAGTTCTCAATAAGTTCGGGCATTCATGTATTCATTTTGAATAGCACCTGGCGTTTAAAGGGTAAGCAGGCTTTATCACCCAAGGTTATTGAGAACTTACCAGATTACCGGATAATTAGTTGGATTTATAAGAAAAATAATATCAAAAGCACTTTTAAGACAGCAAGCAATACAGAATATACATTTATCAAGGATGGGATTTTATATCATGATCATCACATGGATTTTAACCCCCGGCCATAATAGGTCAGGGTATTCCATATTTTTTTCATCCACTCGGTTATACGGGGGAAATTTTATACACGCCTTCGTTGGGTGGCATTAAACCCATCCCCACTACTTTTATGATGACTTTTTCGCAAAGGAGGTTTTCAAAGTATGGCGGGAATTAAGACAAAAGATAAAACAGTACTGCGAAGTCTTGGACTCGGTGGTTTTTTTGGCGGAGGTGCCGAAGGAATGGTCGACGTTAAAGATGGTAAAATTGTTCGCGTTCGTCCCATGCAATACGGCTGGAAATACAAAAAAGAGGATGTCCGGCAATGGGAAATGAAACGAAACGGCCAATCAATTTCTCCGCCCTGGAAATCTCTACCTGGCCCCTTCTCACTTGCCTATAAAAAACGGGTATATTCCCCAAATAGAATAAAATATCCTTTAAAACGTGTTGACTGGGATCCCAATGGAGAAAGAAACACCCAGAATCGCGGTAAGAGCAAATATGTCCGAATCTCCTGGGACGAAGCCACTGATATTGTTGCTTCTGAAGTCACACGCATCCATAAAGAATACGGTTTCTATGGCATTCTGATGCAGGGAGATGGTCACGGTGAATGCAAGACCATCAACACCCCCCATGGTCACTCGGGTACCTTACTGGACAATATGGGTGGATTTACCATCCAGGTACGGAACCCCGACTCCTGGGAAGGATGGTACTGGGGAGCCAAACATGTGTGGGGCCAGGGAGTACAGGGTAACATGTGGCCAGCTGCCAACATCGTCAACGATACCACCAAATACTCAGAACAGGTACTTTTCTGGGGATGTGATCCAGAAACCACCCCCTGGGGATTCACAGGACAGTTCCCTTCCCTTCTGACCTATTTCTGGGCTAAAGTTGGCATCAAACAGATCTACATCTGTCCTGATCTTAATTATGGCGCTGCTGTCCATGCGGACAAATGGATACCGGTGCTTCCCAACACAGATGCTGCCCTCCAGCTTGCCATTGCTTACATCTGGCTCACCGAAGACCTTTACGATAAAGAGTATGTGGACACCCATGTGGTGGGTCTGGAGCAATTTGCCGCCTACGTACTGGGCGACGAAGATGGCGTTCCCAAAACACCCGCCTGGGGATCAAAAAAATGTGGTGTTCCCGAATGGACCATCAAGGCCCTGGCCCGGGAATTTGCAGCAAAAATAACCTCCATTGCCCACTATTTTGGCGGTGGATTTATCAGAGGTCCCTTTTCCCATGAAAACGCAAGGCTTGAGGTCATTCTCCTTGGCATGCAGGGGCTTGGTCAACCCGGGGTCCATCACCACCAACTCACCTACTTTGGCATGCCTCGAAAAGAGGGATTAGGGGGAACCTTTTTCTGGAATCCGGAAATCGAAGAGCGACTTGCCGTACCGGTCATGTCTTCGGTGACCGCATGGCAGGAGCAGGTTATTCCAAAAACCCTTATTCATAAAGCCATTGAATCCGACGAACCCATTAGCTTCATGGGCACCGGCGCCATTGAGGCCCTGGCCATGGACCAATTCAACGAGTATACCTACCCCATTCCCGCAGAAGAGGGCGGAACGGAAATCCATATGATGTGGACAGACACCCCCTGCCGCATCACCTGTTGGAACGGTGGCAATGAGACCCAGTTAGCCCTTCGAAACCCAAAGATAGAAACCATCGTATCGCAACATCCCTGGTTGGAAAACGATTGTATTTATTCTGACATTATCCTACCTGCCAATACCCACATGGAAGTGGATGATATTGTCACCAATATCCGTCAGGGTACCTCACAGCCCAATATGATGATCGCCGATAAGGCCATTGAGCCCGTTGGGGAGTCCAAAAGTGATTTTGAAATCGTTGTTGAAATCGCTAAAAAACTGGGTTTTGAGCATGAAGTAACAGGGGGCTACTCCACCCAGGATATGCAGAAAAAAGTCTGGGGATACATGGACGGTGAGAAATTGGTTCCCTTTGAAGATCTCATGGAAAAGAAATACTGGATATATAATACGGCTGAAGATTGGGAAGATGATCCCGCCGGTTTTGAAAAATTCGCCAAAGATCCGGAAAAGAATAAACTGCCCACCCCCTCTGGAAAACTGGAATTCTACTCCGCGGCCCTGGCGGAGAACTTTCCCCATGACAAGGAAAGGCCGCCAATACCCAAGTGGATCGAGAAAAGTGCCATGCACGATGAACGGCTCTCCAGCCACCGGGCAAAAATGTTTCCACTGCTGTTGATGTCCAACCATGGTCGCTGGCGGGTCCACTCCCAGTGCGATGATATCTCCTGGACCAGAGAGGCCCCCACATGCAAGGTCATGGGACCGGACGGATATAAATATGAACCGCTGTGGCTTCACCCTACGGAAGCTGAAAAACGGGGTATTAAAAGTGGCGATATTGTCAAAATTTTCAATGAACGGGGCATTGTTCTGGCAGGTGCCTATGTAACAGAACGCCTGCGCCCCGGTGTGGTCTACATCGACCATGGGGCCAGACATGATCCCATCATCGTAGGTGAAGTGGAGCGTGGCGGTAACATCAACTGCATATCTCCGGCCGGTATCACATCGGCAAATTGTGTGGGCCAGGCCACCAGCGGCTACCTGGTGCAGCTTGAACGATTGAAAGGCGAAGAGATGGACGGGTGGAGAAGAGATCATCCCGACGCATTTGCAAGAGAATATAACTCCGATGCAGGCTTAAGATTTGATGCATGGGTTGTGGGAGGTGATAAGTAATGAAAGCATTTTTTATAGATCTATCAATTTGCAATGGGTGCTACTGCTGTCAGATTGCCTGCAAGGACGAACATGTGGCCAATGACTGGACCCCCTATGCCAAACCCCAGCCCGATACGGGGCAGTTCTGGATTGGCATCACCGAACAAGTGCGGGGCCAGGTACCCAAGGTGAAGGTCTCCTATATTCCCAAAATGTGCCAGCACTGTGATGATGCCCCCTGCATCGAACAATGTGAGTTTGATGCCATTGAAAAGAGAGAGGATGGGCTGGTTATCATCAATCCGGACAAATGCACCGGGTGCAAGCTGTGCAAGGACACCTGTCCCCACGATGCCATCTTTTTCAACGAGAACCTGAATATTGCCCAGAAGTGCACTGGCTGCGCCCACCTACTGGACAACGACCCCGAGTGGACGGTTCCCCGGTGTGTGGACGCCTGTCCCACCGAAGCCCTTAAATTCGGAGAGGAAGCAGATTTTTCAGACTTCATTAAGGATGCGGAATTTCTGAACCCTGAAGCTGGCACCAAATCAAGGGTGTTTTATAAAAATCTCCCCAAAAAGTTCGTGGGAGGTACCCTATATGATCCCGTGGAAAAAGAGGTGATCATCGGTGCCACCTGCACCTTGAAGGACACTGAAAATGATGACACCTTTACCGCCACCACGGATAATTTCGGTGATTTCTGGTTCCGCAAACTTGATGACGATCGAACGTTTACCCTGACCCTTGATAAGGGGGGGAAGCAGAAAACAATTGATAATATCGTAACGGATAAGGATTTGAGTCTGGGGGATATCCCCATGGCACTTAAATAATTTTAGTTTGCAGACGACCTGTACAAAAAGGTCGTCTGCAAAAAACAAATAAAGAGATTAACTCAGGTCACCGGCGCAATCAATAATATACTCAGCCATTTGTTTCTTATTTTTGGGAAGATTTTCTTCGTTTTCAATGGCCGCTTTAAGCTGCTCCGTCAGGGTGCCGACTTTTTCGCGATTTTTCCATTTTGCCCCGAAAATACGTCCCGCTTCGAATTCGATCTGCTTGGCTGTCATTCTTTTCATTTGATCCTCCTCTGATAATTATCAGTTTAATATTAAACACCACCTAAGACACTGTAATCATATATCTATACTATCAATGAGGGTGTCGTTATACCTGTCGATTTTGATTTTTAAACGTTCAGGTTGAATTACAACCTCAATGCGCTGGGCTGGGTCAAATTTTTTATTTTTAGACGTTGCAGGTTTCACACAGAGCACGGGGGATCGTATTGTCTCCAATTTAGTTGTGCTTATTCTTGATATGAGCGGGATATATATCTGCTGCCCCTGTTCCAAAATTGGTTTTCCGCAAGTAGCGATCATGGACGGCTTTTTACATGTAATAATTCATTTAATTGATTTGATAACAAGTTTTATACCCCCGTGTCAAGGGCATTTTAATTAAGATTGCAAATAATTAAAAGAATATACCATGGGCTATTGACTATTTTTTTCACCGTGACATAATGCGTTCTAAATGGCACAACACCATCGTCCAAAAAGAAATTTAAAAAAAGATTTAAACACAAACCCAATAAATCAATTGCTGAAACCAACGTTTCCAGGCCCTTGGTAGTTTTATTTTCGAACCTATTAACCCCCGGACTAATTCGAGAAAGGAGATGCCCATATGAGAATTATGGTTTATTGTAAAAATATTGAAAAGATGGCAAAATCCCTTGCCATTGCAGTGGAGCATGGCAAGGCATTTAACGCTTCCGTGGATCTGGTTACAGCCTTTGAGGACAGAACAGATCTCCCCAGTGAAGTCATCGAAAAAGCCACAGAAAAATTAAAAAAAATTGCCACGGAAATGTTTACCAATGAGGGCATCCCGGGTACGTCCCAGGTACTGGTAACCACCCTTTCCATTGGAGAAGAGCTGGTTAGATATGCTGAAAGAAATGATATCCACGAAATCATCATAGGTCTGAAAAGACGTTCAAAAATGGGAAAACTCTTTTTTGGCTCCAACACCCAGTACCTTATCCTTGAAGCACCGTGCAGGGTTGTCAGCATTAAAGAATAAGCCGAGGGTAAAAATCCCCCCCGACGTTCTCCCATTCTGGTCAGGGCAGACGTCGGGGGGGTGCTGGCCGAATATTTACTCAAATGGCATGCGGATTTCAATATCCCCTGTATGGACGTTACTTTCCGCGTGGGGATAATACTTGGTAAACACATGCATCATGGCGCGGTTCTCTGGCAGAATAGAGGCAACAAAGCCAATGTATCCATTGGATCGTGCAATTTTTTCCAGGGCCTGTAGAAGATGACCGGCAACCCCCTGACCATGAAAATCCTCCCGAACCACAAAAGCCACCTCTGCCCATTCTTTGTCCAGTTCCGCATAGGTACCAATGGCCATCACCTCTTGATTGCCTTTATTTCTCACCATGCCGATGAGGGAAATGAAACTTCGATAATCCATGTTGGCCCAGTGGGCCTGGGCCATTTTTCTGGAAAAAATGGTGATGGAGTGGAAAAAACGCAAAAAAACCGTCTCCTCCTTTAACGAGTAAAAAAAATTCCGATAGGCAATTTCATCCGAGGGCAGTAAGGGTCTTACGCCCATGGATTTGCCACTTTTCAACTCAATCCGGCTCTTATATCCCTCCAAGAAAATCAAATCTTCCGCAGGCAGGGGCATTTGATCTGCAAAGATATAATGATTTTCCTTGGCTGCGTCCAAGAGGCTTGCCCGGAAATCGGGATGGGCAATCTGGGTCAGCTCAATCACCCGCTGGTAAATACTTTTTCCCTTTAACTGGGCAATACCGTATTCTGTCACCACAAAATTGACATCGGCCCGGAGGGTGGCCACCCCGGCCCCGGCACTCAACGTGGGAACAATGCGAGAGGTCTTGCCATTATTAGCCGTTGATGGCAGGACAATGATGGAAAAGCCCCCCTTGGATAGAGTGGCCCCCCGGACAAAATTTGACTGATCACCGGTGCCACTGAAAAACTGTCGGCCCACAGAATCAGAACATACCTGTCCGGTGAGATCCACCTCCAGGGCGGAACTGATGGAAACAAAATTGTCATTCCGGCCGATCACCCCCGGCGTATTGACAAAATCCGCCGTGCCAAAATAAAATTGAATATTGTTGTCAATATAATCATAGGCAATGCGTGATCCCATGCAAAAAGTGGCAACGGCCCGGTCTTTCATGAAATTCTTTTTTTTATTATTGATAATCCCCTTTTCAAACAAAGGGATAAATGCATCTGAAATCATGTGGGTGTGAATGCCCAGATCATTTTTATTGTCAATGTACTTGAGCAATGCATAGGGGATATGCCCGTACCCCACCTGGAGGGTACTGCCATCATCAATGAGTTCCTTGACATACCCTGCAATACGTCTGGCTGTCTCCTGATTCACCACTTCCTGGCTGTTGGTCAGTAAATTTTCCTCAAAGGGAACCAGATAGTCGATATCTTCCACATGGATGAATCCATCCCCATGGGTTCTGGGCATCCGGGGATTGACCTGGGCAATGACCAGGCGGGCACTTTTCACCGCCTCCAGGGTGACATCCACTGAAATCCCAAGACTTGCCACACCAAACCGGTCCGGTGGACTGATCTGCACCAGCACCGCATCAATACCAATTTGATTGCTTTTAAAAAAATTGGGAATCTGGGATAAATAAGTGGGGATATAATCAATCTTTCCTTCAAAGGCGGCCTTCTGCATGGGGTGGGTGACAAAAAACAACTTCACGGCAAAGCGATCCAGAAAATCGCTATCGTCCAGATAATCCCCCAGGGTAAAGGCAAGCATCTGAAAAAGCATGGCATCCTGAATTTTACGATTTTTCACCATGGCGTGGATTAAATGCTGGGGTTCCCCACAGGCGGATCCAATGAAAACTCGACTGCCATTTTTAATTTTTGAAGTTGCCACGTCCGCCGTAACAATCTTGTTCTGGTACGCTTTGCAATAATCTAACATAAGTCTCCTTTCCCAATGTGTCCGGGAGGTGATCTTTGTATTACCCGGTGATGAAATTCAGGAGGGGTAGTTGAGCCGATATTCCCTTCCGTAGATTATATCCAATTTTTTCATGCGATTCCTCAAGGTATTGGGGTGGATATCCAGTATATGCGCGGCCCCCTCCGGCCCATTAATTTTTCCGTTGGTCATGTGGAGCACCTTTTCAATGTACCGTTTAATCACATGATCCAGGGGCACCCCCTTTGATGTGCTTTTCAGGGGGACGTAAAGATCATTGCCATCCCCCTCCAGGGAGGTGTTTAAAAAATGGAGTGGCCCCTGCCGGTGCTGGATCAGTGCCCGTTCAACGGTATTTTCAAGCTCCCGCACATTTCCCGGC
>JASFYZ010000175.1:0-4579 GCA_045046665.1 Desulfobacterium sp. | reverse complement strand
AATCAAAAAACAAAGTTTAAAAAAACCTTTACTATTCTGCGTTCTTTGGCTATTTTGCGATGAAATTAAACGGATATAATGGAAAGCCAAATTAACAAAGCGCAATACTTAAAAGGTATATAATTAAAAAGATAATAAAGTTTAAATGGGTGACTGCTGTCTTCCCCAAACGATTAATTTTATCAATCAGTCTTTTTTTGATAGTTGTATCAGCGGTTCCGCTTGCGGATACCGGGTTTTCTTCTTTTCCTAAAATAGCAAAATTAGTGTCTGATTTTACGGTGTCCAACCTGATGGCGTCTTCTCAAATAAAGACCATTTCAGGAACCATTAAACGGGGAGATACGGCATCCTCTTTGCTCAACACCTATATTCCTTTGAAAACTATTTATGAGCTGAACGATCAAAGCAAAAAAATATTTCCTTTGACCCGGATCAGAAAAGGGCAGCCCTATAAAATAAGTCTGTTGGAAGACAGTCTGATGGCCTTTGAGTATGAAATTAATAAAGATGATCTGCTTGTTATCCAAAAAGAGATGGATACCTATTCTATTTCAAAGACTCCCATTGCCTACGAAATAAAAGAAAAAATAGTATCTGTGGAGATTCGAACCTCTCTGTCAGAGGCGATCAAACGATCCGGTGAATCCTCCCGTCTTGCCTGGGAACTGGCAGAAATTTTTGCCTGGGATATTGATTTTATAAGGGATATCCAACCGGGAGACCAGGTTTATATTCTTGTGGAAAAGCGGTATCGGGATGGTAAATTTTATGGATATTCTGATGTTTTATCGGCATTTATTACCAATAACGGATTGGAATATAAAGCATTTTTATACAAAGATGCCATGGGTTCCAAGGGGTATTATGATGAAAAAGGCCAGTCCCTTCAAAAAGAATTTTTAAAAGCACCCTTGAATTATTCCCGAATTTCTTCCAGTTTTTCCAAAAAAAGATTTCATCCCATATTAAAAAAATACAGACCCCATCCGGGAGTGGATTATTCGGCCCCGAAAAACACGCCGATAAAGACGGTTGCAGACGGTGTTATCATCCGTATCGGTTACAACAAGAGTATGGGTCGCAATATTTCCATCCGTCATTCCAATGGATATGAAACCAGTTATTTTCATATGAACAGCTTTGCCAGAGGCATGAAAAAAAATAAAAAAGTGCCCCAGGGAGAGGTGATTGGATATGTGGGCAAAACCGGTTTGGCTACAGGGTATCATCTTTGCTTTAGAATGCGGAAACAAGGTCGTCCGGTGAATCCTCTCAATCAGACGACTTCCAGTGCAAAACCGGTTTCTCAAAAAGAGATGGCTGGGTTTATTACCCAAACTATAAACGCTACCGAAAAGATCAGAGCGGCTCAAAAACTTGCCTGGTCAACCCCCTGATTGGATCGTATTCAGCAAGACGGAAATCATGCAGTCGTCCAAAAATAACCTCCTTCAGTTCGCCGTCTTCACTGAAACAGTTGACCTTGGTGAGTGGTGCAAAGTTGAGTAGGGCTTTGTCCTTTAGGGATATGAAAACAAGAAAAATGCTGTACTCCCGACTACACGTAAAGCCAGGGAGTACAGGTGGTTAGAATTATCAATCATACTCACGCCAGATTGATGCGGTGGCACAATGTATTCCACTATCAAAAGTTTGGTACGCCGCTTCGAAAGGCACCTCAACCGGTGTGTAACCCCGCTTGGAGATTTCCTTTGAAAACTTTGGAACCCCCCGGGTAAGGACAACCTGTTTGTTCCCAAGCGGAACGGTGTTGCAACCGCCTTTGTGAACGTCCTCTGCTGAGACCTCAATGACCTCCCAATCCTGAAATTCTTTGGGAAGCGGGGTCCACAATGAATTTTTTGGCATTGCTATCAAACCGACATCGACCAGGCCGATCAGGCAGTCGAGGTGGTAGGTAAGCCTGCTGTCGAAATAGACCGTCTCGACTCGCCAACCGTATGGCTTCAGCATCCGGCGGAGAATGTCGGCTCCGTATTCATCGCCGGAGGAACGCGGCTTACTGGGATCTTTGATCCAGGATGGGTCCGGGACACCAATCCCAAGAAGCAAGATCTTTCCCGGGAAAATGCGGAAATCCCCGGGGCTGAGAAACGGTCCGGGATTGTAGGAACTCGTGGTGGGATAAGGTACCGGCATGGACAACCAGGTTGCCTCGGGGTTGTTTTTAAACAATTCATTCATGGCATCCCGATAGGTGAACTCGTGAACCTGACAGGTTGGAACCTCCCAGGTGCTGACCAGGACGTTACCTAGTACTTCGAAACAATTCTGGCCATACATGGACAGATGTTTGTCCGGCATCCACGAGCCAAAATAATTTACCACCTCCGGCGGGGTCTTCCCTGTTTCGTTGCGAATCACCTTTACCCCGGCTTGACGATAGGTATCCGCCAGGCTGTCCGAGGCATGAACGACCTTGTCGTATAGCTTTGGGTCTGCATCACGGAGATGTTTGCCCTTGTGTTTACGCATGAAGGCCTTCATCTTTTTCGATGATTGGGCCAGCAGTCTGGCATTTTCAGGAAAATCCGGATCGGGAACATAGGTCGCACTGGGGTTACCGATCAACGCCGCCTTGAGGGGCGCGAATTCATGCTCCACAAAGATCTTGATCCCCTTGGCCTGGGCACGAAGGCCAGGTACGATTTCATCCACGGGCTCCGTGTTCTATACTGGAGCCTGCTCTCCGGCGGTTACTTGAGTTGGCAGAACACTGGTAGCAGCAATTGCTGCAACTGCACCTGCTGTTGTTTTCATAAAATCTCGACGATCCATAACTTTTTTCTCCTTATGTATATGGGATGAACTACCTTGGTAATTTTAAAAATTTAGTAAATGGCTATGCCTAGGGAATAATAAAAAAGATACTTGCCTTTATTTCCCAGTCAGCCGCACCTTTGGCCCGAACCGGCATGCCATAGGCACCAATAGCCGGCTCAAGCCCCCAGCCGCCACCCAGATCAAACATCTTGCCGATCTGCAGCCCCAGAGGAATGGTCAACCGGTCACTGGAGTCTTCTGCCTTCCAGTCATAGGAGATTACCCCTTGGTAACTCAGGGAGACACCAGGCATGGATTTAAAGTTGTAGAAGATCATGGGATTCAGCGTACTGGTGCTGAAATCTCCTTCATTACCCCAGAGATGATTGGCAATAAAGGATACAGAAAAGTTACTGACACCGCCTACCAGCACGCCGGCAACTCCACCGCCCCAGCCGGAGCCGGCCAGGGCATCGTCGGTGTGAGTCTTAAAAGAAACCTGGGGTCCCACACCCCATTTCCAGGCACTTTCGCTTTTGGGTGAAATAAACATCTGGCCTACAATATCACCCATCCCCCAGGTAGTATCACTGTTACCCGCCTCGGTGTTGGGCGCCCCGATGATCGGAATCACTAAGCGTGGAATGTAATTTATCTTCTCGGTGCTGATGGCATAGACCGGCTGGACAAGGGCAGTATACGCAGAATCATTATCCGGGCCAATATTATATTTGGCGCTCATATCCAGCTGGACGGCAGAAATGTTGGCCAGCGGGTCCTGGGCTTTTTTGGCCAGTTCCGCAGCGTCATCGGCAAAGGCGTTCATAGCCATGCCACCGACCAAAATGGTAACGCATGTAAAAATGTTTAAAATTATTTTCATATTTGATTTTTCCTAAGTTTTACAGAGGGCTAAATTTTATTCATAAACTTTCAGTTGTTGAGACATTTGATTTAGTTGAATCGGTAAATCGCCCCAATAAAAGTTCTTAGACCATCATCCGGGGCATTTCGACTTTCAAACTCATAAAAGGTTCTCAGATTGAGGAACCAGTTTGTATTTTTAATAGGCAACCCGATCTCTCCGCCCAGGCCGGTTAAGTAGAACCGTTCTCCCTGGAAGGCATCGCTGCCTTTTTCATCACTGATCTGCCGGTTATGATAGCCGTTCACGCTGAGATAAAAACTTGAGAACTGCCTGGTTATGGCAAACTCAAAGATACCGATATCACCGGGAGTCCGATCCTGCTCATCACTCAGGTCTCCGCGTTTTTCATAGCCAAGGGCCAGGGTGTAGCTCCATAGTTCATTCAGGGTATGGGTGAGCACCCCGGTCAACATGTGGCCCCAATATTCTTTGGCTATGCCTGCCGGCTCACCCTTGTCAGTATGAAAGGCATAACGAGCTTGGATGTCCACATCATCAAAACTCCAATGGAGCTGGACAGGTACAAACATCATATTGACAAGCTTTATGGAGTTGTTGTCTTCATAATTTGCAGTGGGAAAAGTAACAGAACCACTCCATTTGCCGCCAAAAATCTCAAAATTCGAATCATATTGCAGGGTGGAGAGTATCATCCCTACATTAGTTTCTTCATTTTCAACTAAAAAATTATAGTCAAGATAATAATTGACAATCATCAACCCATCGCCGCCACGCTTACCGCCATAGGAACCACCGGTAATGCCGGGTGCCAGATAACCAAATTCCGGACTTGCCGCTGGTTCTGCATGACTATAACTGCCAGTCATTGCCAGTAACATAATAATCAGGCAAGCCTCGGCAAAG
>JASFYZ010000174.1:0-3661 GCA_045046665.1 Desulfobacterium sp. | reverse complement strand
GCCTATTTCGGCGCTTTTATCTGGTTTGGTATCACCGGTTTGAGAAATATTGTCCAGGCTGTTTTGGGTGGTGGGGGCATCATTCGTTCCCCCATGTTGCGGTGGAACGATTATGTCAGCTGGGAGCGAATTACAGATTCTTTGCTGTTTACGGGGTTTTCCGTACCTTTATTGGATTATTTTATTAAGACGTTGTTGTTGGATCATGGGTTTGGGATTACGGTTTCAAGCAGTCCCACGGCCCTTTATGCCATCATGGCCACGGCCAACGGTATTTATCTCGCCAGTCATAATGCCTTCAGGGGGTTCCCCAGGTCCGCCATCATCGGCAACTTGTTTCGAAGTCTTTTTTCCATTCCCATTGCCATTCTTTTCAGTGCAGTAACGGGTGGTATCCTCAATGGTATGGGAGTGGTCGGTGTTGAAAATATTCTTCAAAAATGGGCTGCGGTTATTTCCAAAGCGGCTTCTGATCTGGTGGCAGCATTGATTGAAGGGCCTGCAGATCGTGTCCAGAACATTGCCCTGCGGACCCGGGATTACCGGCGTAAATTCACCGAGATCCTGGATGCTTATTCCAGATTGGAGCTGCTTTTCCCCGATGTTGACGAACTTTCTTTGCTGGAAGGGCCTGAAAAACTGCTTAACAGCAGCAATGCTGAAGTGCGGGATCTCATGGCAGTGCTTATTATTAACGCCTTGGATATGCTTTATTTTTGGATGTATCAGCCCCGGGCACGTATCACCCTCAGGGAGATGATAGGCAGGTTCACCCCTGAAGAGCGAAAAATTATTCTGCTGTCCCAGAAATTATTGGAGCATGAGCAGCATGTGAGTAGAATGTTTGTGGATGGGGTCCTTGGCAGGAAATTTTCTCGCCCCCTGTCTTTTTATCTCATGCGGTATGAGGAGTATCTTCATGATTTGAAAAGTCAGATAAACAAGCATGTCGTTTAATCTCGATTATCAAGCAATATTGGCTATACACCTGCAACAGCAACTAAAGGAAATGGTATTATGCCGCCCCCGGCGACTGGCCTGATCGGAACGGGAACGTCGGGGGGGCTTTTTGCCCTTTGGTTCCCAATGTTCCGGTCAGACCAGCCACCGGGAGCTCTGTTATCGGCACTCCAGTACTGCATTTTCTTATAAAAACTGAGAGATGAACTGAACATGAATATATTAATAATCGGAAACCCCATTGCCAGCGGAGGAGATGGTGAAAAAAGAATCCGTGAGCTTCAATGCATTCTTGAGAACCGGGGACATGTGGTGGAGACCTATCTCACACAATATGCCGGTGATGGGAAAAATCGCATATCCCAAGTGACTTCGGCGGTGGACAGGATGGTGATCGTGGGGGGGGATGGGACAGTGAACGAAATCATCAATGGTCTTCCCCATGGGTTTTCCACCCCCATTCTCCAGGTGCCCACGGGAAATGCAAATCTTTTGGCCCATGACCTTCATTTACCCCAAGCGGCCCCCAAGGTGGCAGATATCCTGGAAAAGGGCAGGGTGGTGATGGCAGATGTGGCAAAGATGAACACAACCGCCTTTATAATGGTCGCAGGTGCTGGATTTGATGCCCGGGTGACTGAAGAAGTTAAAAAAATAAGGCGGGGAAAATTAAGCAATTTAACCTACGTGCTGCCCATTTTCAGGGCCTTGAGAAATCCCGCCCATTCTTTGTTTGATGTGGTGGTGGACGGCACCAAACGCGCCCGGGGAGCCATGGTGCTTGTGTGCAATGTACGCAATTTTGGGGGAATCTGCGAAATCGCCTTTGATGCAGGTGTGGATACTGGAGAGCTTGATATTGTTGTGTTTCCCCGCATTAACCTGTTGTCTATACTTAAATACGGTATTTTTTCAAAATTGAGCAGGGTGACCCGGTTAAAAGGAGTAAAATATTTGAAGGGAAAAACAGTTGATATTGATTCAAAAACACCCATACCCGTTGAGCTTGACGGTGATTTTAACGGATGGCATTCCCATGTAACCATCCAGTTGAAGGCGGGGCGTGTTCCTCTTCTGGTTCCATAAAGGATAAAAATCGAAATCACTGATTTACAATGGGCACCGTTTGTCTTTTTTGCCGGGGATGGTAGTGTACCACCATTATACCAGTGACAATAAGGAAAATGGACATGAGCAACGCTGGGGTGAGGGGTTCTCCCAGAAGACACACCCCAAAGAAAACCCCGGAGATGGGCATGATAAAAATAAAAGTGTGCACGGCAGTGGCTCCGAACTTCTGGAGCATCAGATTCCAAGAAATAAATCCATATGCTGCTGTGACCAGTGACTGGTAAAGCATGGATAAAAAAACGGACATATCCAGGGTGCCGACCATGGGATCATCCCAGAGCCATCCCCCCAGAAAAAAGAAGGGAATGGCGAAAAGCATTGGGTAGACGGTGACCTGAACGGCATGAAAATCGGCAATGATTCGTTTGAGATAAATTGCATTGCATCCCCACAACGAAACCGCGACCAGCACAAAGAGATCTCCTTGGTGGATATCCCCTGAAACTCCTCCCTGGTCCAGCAGGAGGCACAGAATTCCACTGAATCCAAAAGCAATGCCAATGCTTTTTTTCATGGTTATGCGGTCGCCAGGAATATAAAAGTGGGCGAGCATCAACACAATGAAGGGCAGCAGGTTGGAGATAAGAGTGCCATGGGAAGCGGTTGTTTTGCTCAAACCGATGTAAAAACAGGAAATCTGGGTCATGAAAATCAGGGCGAGTTTCCCCATCTGGAATGCTTGTTTCCGATTCTTCAGTAGAAGGGGTTTTTGGGTCAGAGTCGCCCATATAATAAGGGCCATGGCCGCAATGGAAAATCTGAGCCCTGCCACGGTGAAAACACCAAATCCCCCAAGACTTATTTTAATTGCCGTTGCATTGGCACCGAACAGAATACATAAAAAGGTTGCGTACAGTGAGGCCCCCAGGGGAAGACTGTTCACAGATACTTGGCAAGGGATAATGGTGGTGTTGGTTTTCATATTAAGGTTTACTCCAGATGACGCCTTCAGGCAGTTGTGTTTTTTCTTTTACCATACCCGACGTCTCCGGGCAATGCAGCTTTTTTTACCAGCGCGATTTTTCGATCAAGGGAGGGGGGGATTTCAAGAGATTGTGGTAGAATTGTAAAGGATGGGCCTTCAGGAAAAATGGTGGAACATTTCTCCTAAAGGTCAGCTAATTTATAAAAAGTCGGCAAGATCCCCCCGGAGTCTTTAGACCAGGGGGGGGGGACGACTTAAAACTTTTCGGTCAATGCCTTTCCATATTGTTGGCAGGCCTTGGCCCCTTCATCGGTTTCCATCATACCCTCTGTGAGATTCAAAGCCCCAAGATCCACGGTGTCCATTTTAAATACATATTTCATGGTGTCAAATATCATGGGTGCAGATTCGCCACTGTGGGTATGGGAGCCAAAGGCACCGGCTATTTTTTCGGTGAGGTTTGCTTTTTCTGCCAGAAAAAGAAATTGTTTCATGCCGGATGTCATATCTTTATGATAGGTGGGGCATCCAAAAATAAATCCATCAAAACCGGCCAGTTCTTTTTCAGTTTTAATGGATGAGGTCTTCATCAGCGTTGCTTCATGGCCTGCCATACGAATGCCTTCTGCCAGATAGCCAGCCATT
>JASFYZ010000173.1:0-3622 GCA_045046665.1 Desulfobacterium sp. | reverse complement strand
GCCTATATTTTTCTAAAGTAACGTAGTTAATTAAAACTTAGGCTAATCAACCAGGCTTGCAAAAGTTACTTTGCAAGCCTCTGAGTCTTTAGCTCAGGGGTTGTTGACTATTTCACTGGTATTAAATTCTTAGGTCTCAAGTTTAAATGATACCTTGAGTTTTACACGATAGGCCACGATTCGGTTATCTTCCAGACGCATATCCATCATGACCACTTCTGCGACACGGATATCGCGCACACTGTCATCCACTGTTTTAATGGCGGTTTTGGCAGCATCTTCCCAGGATTTCGGGGACAGTCCTACTACTTCGATTATTTTGTATACACTGTTTTCCATAAAAATCTCCTTTTTGAGTATTATTTGAACCTTCGACGTTGGTAGATTCGAGGTACGTTGATAACAAGCATGTCAGGCTAAAAAATGGATGATTTTTTTAGGATTTAACCATAGCCCTCCTTTCAAAGCAGATATTGCTTTTATGATTGAGTACGCCGTTTACTTTGGGCTTGAGTCTAATTTTGATTAGACCGATAATTGGATGCCATCACTGTTTTTGCCACCCGATTATTTCTTCTAAAATACCATATCAGCTTGAATCCATAGCTGTAAAGCCAAATGAGCAAAAAGAGCAAAAAGAGCGATTCTAAGATAAAAAAACAGGAAGTGCACATCGTGATTTAAAATGGCATAAATTAGAAATAGGTTCTTGCTTTTTTGATGTTGAAACCCCAGGGCTGCAATGATAGGCTCTGCCACGTTGGCGTGTGGCAGGCAGATCTGCCATGGGGGTCATCAACTTACCCTTTGATTTTAATTTTTGGTGGATATAGGTCTGCTTGTTTCAGGCATTCCGCCACGAAAAAGGCCTATCCACCTGGCCGGGATTATGCGTATGCAACATATTATTTTGATCCAGCCTCCGGTGGAGGATTTTTATTTTACCTTTAAGCGAAGTGTTCCCTATGGACTTGCCAGCATTGCCGCAGGTCTTATCCACAGGGGATTTTCCGTGGAGATTGTGGATGCCCTGGCCGTGAAAAAATCCGTTATCATCCCATACCCCCGGGAAATGGATTTTCTCAATGCCTTTTATGGTGAACCCGATGTCTCACAATTTTCGCTTTTTCACCATTATCGTCATTATGGCTATAGTTTTGAACATATTGGGAAAATTGTTCGGGATAAAGCGCCTTTTATGGTGGGAATCTCCTCCCTGTTTACCCCCTATGCTGAAACCGCATTGAATACGGCCCGGATGGTGAAAAAATTTTATCCCCACTGCCCTGTTGTATTGGGAGGGCATCATCCCACCCTGTTTCCCCGGGAGGTGATGGCCTGTGACAGTGTTGACTTTATCCTGGGAGGGGAAGGGGAGGTCTCCATGCCCCTGCTGGCAGAAATATGGGATAAAATATCCGGCTCCATCACCCCTGGAAAAGGGATTAAGGAGCTATCACCTGATCAAGAAGCGCAATTGGCAAAGGTGCCTGGCATCACTTTTCGCACCAGAGATAGCGGCCTTCATACGTCCCCCCCGGCCTGGATGACGGACCTTGCGGTCCAGCCCATGCCGCAACTGGATTTGATTCATCAGAAATTTTATCAAAGAAAGGGCCGGGGCAGTGCCGTGGTGGTGGCCGGTCGTGGGTGTCCCATGAATTGCACTTATTGTTCACTGGGGGCTTCTTCCACCCATGCCCGGTTTCGGTTAAGACCGGTGGAACAGGTGTTGGCAGAAATCCAGCACAACGTGGATCACCATGACATGGGGTTCCTTGATTTTGAGGATGAGAATCTTACCTTGAACCGCAACTGGTGCATGGCTCTTCTGGACGGGGTTTGTGAGATAGCAGGGGAGGGCGACGTGGAACTTCGTGCCATGAACGGACTTTATCCCCCGTCCCTGGATGATGCCCTGGTCAAAGCCATGAAGCGGGCGGGTTTTAAAACCTTGAATTTATCCTTGGGCTCCACTTCGGCCACCCAGCTCAAGTCCTTTAGGCGACCCGATGTCAGGGCCTCCCATGAGCATGCCCTGGTGTTGGCAGAAAAATATGGTTTGGAGGCGGTCTCTTACCTCATTGCCGGGGCCCCAGGACAAGATGCAATGCAGTCGGTACAAGACCTGTTGTTTCTGGCATCCCGCAGAACCCTTGCAGGATTATCCATTTATTATCCGGCTCCGGGTAGTGTGGATTATGGAATTTGCCGGGAAAAGGGGCTTTTGCCCGGGCATTTCTCTCTGATGCGGTCCACGGCCCTGCCCATTGAGGATACCACCACCCGTCTTGCCTCGGTGACCTTGCTGCGCCTTGCAAGGGTGTTAAATTTTATGAAATTTTTAAAGGATCAACACATATCGCTGCCCCCGACCCAGGCGTTGAAAAAAGAAGAAGTCCTTGATCCCTCCCATCGCCTGGAATCCTCCTTGACGCTGCTCCAGTATTTTTTCCACGACGGTACCATCAGGGGTATAACACCTGAAGGAAGGGTGTTTGAACATCAAATAGATCTGGCATTGTCCCAGGCATTTATTGAGGGATTATCCATACAGAATTTGCGGGGAACCGTTTAGTTTGAATGTTCTCCATCCCGGCCCGTTGTGGTACCACAGGGGCGTTGAGTTTGTGCGATTTCCCGGATTTCTCCATCAAAGAGGCGGCGACCCAGTCGGGCGCTTTCATCTTTAATGGTCTGGGTTATCTGTGGCACTGTCCCAGGGGTAAAAGGGATCTGACCCGCCGTGAGATATTTTTTCACAAGTCCCCGGCCACACAGCACATTAAGGTAGTATTTTTCCGTCTGCCCCATTCCAAAGGCGGTGTCTGCGTGGGTGCCAGCCACGTGGGTATTCACAGCCTCCCCAAAGAACGGGGTGTTCCATGACAAAAGAGGATCTCCTGTCTGGCGTGTGCAGATGGCATTGACATGGGTGTAATATTGCCTGAACAAGTCTGTTTCCTCAATTTTTAAATTCATTTCATGATCTTGGGCCTTGAGGATTTTGCCCACGGAAAAAAGATCGCCAATGCCGTTTCGTTCTCCAATTCCAAAGGCAGACACCTCCACCATCGTGGCCCCGGCCACCACCCCCATGACGGTATTAGCCGTTGCCATGCCAAGGTCGTTGTGGCAGTGAACACTGATGCGTGAGGAGGTCCCGGCAGCCTTTTGTACCATGAATTTTACGGCATCATGGAAGGTGTTCGGGGCCATCTGCCCGGATGTATCCGGCACAGAAAGGATATCAATGGCAAGGGTATTGATGAGAAAATCACCATATTGCTCCAGAAATACCCGGGGCGTGTTGCCGATATCCAGCATGGCCATGGAAATAATGGCACCGGGCCTCTGGGTCCTCAAGGCATTCACTGTATCTGTGATTCGCTTTAATCCCAGCTCCTGCGTTGCCTTGTCGTCCCGGGGCTGGATGTGGGCATGGAGATGAAAATGATTCATTCCGGTTTCAATGAGCACCGGCACATCCTTTGGATTGGCCCGGGCCATGCCTGCCACCTGGATGTGAAATTTTTCCTTTATGGCAATCTCCTGGAGATCTGCCACGCTTTGCTTTTCACTGGCATGGGCCGGGGGATATCCTGCCTGGCAGATGTCCACG
>JASFYZ010000172.1:0-6101 GCA_045046665.1 Desulfobacterium sp. | reverse complement strand
CGTCCTCAAACAGAGTCTGTGCTTCTTAACGCCTGGAAGGGCAAAAATCCTCCCCCTTTGGTTCCCAATGTTCCGGTCAGGGCAGCCGTTGGGGGCTCAGTTGTCGGTACTCTGGTGCTGTCTTTTCTTATAAGAAAATTAATTATTCAGTGAATGTGCTGCAATAAATTGTTTTCCCCGTTTGATTAGCTCGTCGTGGTCATCTGGTGGGGTCAGTGTTTCAATCATCTGATGGGTGTATTCCCGCAACAATTTTCCGGCATCCGGGCATTGGTTAGCCTGCCATTGATCCAGGGTATATCCCGGCCAGATGGGACTCTCAAACCGAAATTCCCGGAATCGTTTCCCCGTGGAGGGGGCTGCCATATAATTTCCTGCGGATCCCATGGCGTCGATTTCAGCGACGTTCACCGTTTCGGGGTCAATGGAAAAGCCCTGGTTAAAGATGCGGGAAAGTCTGATCACTTCGTTGGCATACACAACAGCTGCCGGACTGAAGGCCATGGAGTCAAAGTTACCCCCCACAAAGGGGGCAAGACCCACCTTACCCATGATGCTGGTGAGATGATTCATCCAGAAGGTGCCGCCTGCCAGGAGGTCCGGTCCCCATCCGGGTCCACTGCCGGAAGTTCCGGAGTGGGGAATTTTATAATGGTTCATCATCTCGGCGCAGGCCAGATTGATGAGCATGGTATGGGGGGTGTAAACACTCATCATGTTTTTCATGTCAAATCCCGCTGGCAGATTTCCGGCGATGATGGGCGTACCCTTTTTGATAATCTGGGCAAAAACGATGCCTGCCAGGAGTTCTGCGTTCAGAAGTGCCAGGGTGCCCCCCGGGGTGATGGGGGCCGTTGCCCCGGACATGCCATAATTATTATAAATAAAGGGCAGGCCCCGGTCCACGGTGACCAGAATTTTTTCGGCGGTCTCTTCATTGAGTACCAAGGGAGTGATGGGATTGAAATAGGGAATCACAAAGGGGTTTTTTGCCAGGTTTCCGTGGAGGGATTCTATCATATCCAGGGTCGGTTCAAAGCACTTGCTTTCCGACATGAGCAGCACCAGGGGTTTGGTGGTATTTGCCACCATGGCCAGGCTGGAGAAAAGATCGGCGTTTTTTGGATCCAGATCCTGGGCAATGCCCGGGGTGGAGATTACATCAAACTGTTCCAGGGTATCCCCCAGTCGCACCGCCGTTTCCATGTGTTTTATGGTAAAGGGGGTGGTCTGATCCGTTAACGGGTCCTGGTAGTGAAGGTTGGTTACCCCCACGCCAAAACGGGTGGAATCCTGGGAAAGATTTCCCAGTGTAAATCGTTGCTCTCCGGTACGGTTATGGATATCAATGCTGGATGGTGCCTGATCCAGTGCCCATTGCACCAGTTCTTCTTCGATGAAGACCTGATTGTTGTTTTCAATGCGACAGGAAGATTTGGCAAATAGTTCCACCGCTTTGGAGGAATTCACCTGTATCCCCGTGGTGGACAGAATATCCAGGGAATGTTGATGGATCTGTTGGATCTGTTCGGTTTTTAACAGATGAAGTGATGGTGTGACCGCTGCCATTGGCATTGCTCCCCTTGTTTTTTGTTAATAGTCGACCCGACTAAATTTGTAAGTGTTGCCACCATTAGGGTAACAGGTTTATATCAATGCTTAGGTTTCCCTGTCAAGGGAATAATTAAGCTTGATTTTTTCAGTCATTCTGGTCAGTTTAGTGGTACTAAGGTCGGGGGCTTGGGGGTATTGGCGTCACTGAACGAAATCTGCGTGAATCCAAATCCCTGAGGACAATGCCAATAACCCAGGCCTGCCCCTTCTGGACTTGATCATCGAATGAGTAACAAATAACACTTGAAACGCCCATGGAAAAATGTTACTACTCTTGGAGTAACCTTTAAGGTAATTACCGAAAAATGACATACCCGGTTATCTATGATTATCCTTTGTCTTCAAGGGCGACAACACCCGAGATCTTGTTTTTGTGTTGCCGTAGCACAGAAGAAGGATGAAAGAACAATTGATCTGGGCTATTCTTTTGACATATATCGACTCATATCATGGGCTTTTGGGAGATTTATAAATGATTAAAGATATTACTGAATTAAATGTGGGGCTTTCTAAATATGTCATAACGGCATATAAATCGCTGCTGGGGGATCATCCGGTGAATGGGTCTCAATTAAGCCGTAACTCCGGAATTCCCAGGGCAAGGATTTATGATGTGCTCCGCACTCTGAAAGCCAAAGGGTTTGCGGTGGAGTCCAGCCAGGGGTTGTATACGCCCATCCCCTCTGGGGAGTTGGTTCAACGACTTCGCCATGATCATGAATCGGCGCTGTCTGCCCTGGAGACCGATTTTAAAGATGCAGAAAAAGAAGCCGGAAGTGATGTGATCTGGAGAATTAAAGGGCATGTGGCGGCCATGGGTAAAGCAAAGGAGATGATTGATGCGGCCCGGGATGAGATTTATGTCAGGATTTCTCCTGAAGAGGGGATGCATCTTGATGAATCTTTAAAGGCTGCCGAGCTTCGGGGGGTCCAGGTAAAATACATTTCCATGGCACCGGTGGAGAAGATGTTTGAAATTCAGGTGATCCATCCCCAGGCTGACCTTGATAAAGCGGGGCCGGAACATCGCTATTTTGATATTGTTGTGGACCGGAAGGAGATGCTTTGCGGCATGTTTGTGGCAGGCGATGAAGTCAATTCCGTGCTCAATTGGGGCCGGAACGTTTGGTTTGTTGTCTCCGGTCGGGACAGCCTTCGCCACGATTTCTTTCACTATTTTCTTCATAAAATTGAAGATCTCAAGCAGCCCTTGTCCGTGGCTGAGAAAGCCCTTTACCTTCTCATTCAAAAAGATATCTGAATATAAGAGATGCGGGCAGACCCTTCTCCCATATATGTCAACATAAAGGTAACACTTGATCGTTGAATTTTACATTTATGCTTTGGGGGGTGTTAAAAATCCCATACCACAGGGCAGGCCCTGGTTGTTTCTTTGTTTTCTTTTGGTGGGATAAAAATTCAAAAAAAGAGTTGACACTCCATCGTCTTCATATTAGTGTCGCCCCAATGGTAGCAACAAAATAATTGGAGGCACGATGAAACAGATTCTGGTATTGGGTGCAGGCCTTGTTGCCCGCCCACTGGTGCGATATTTGCTGTCCCAGGACGGCATTGAGGTTGTACTTGGTGATCAAGAGCAGAAAAGGGCTGCGGCCCTTATAGAAAATCATCCGTCGGGCCAGGCAGTTGATTTGGATGTCAGGAATACGGTGCAGCTTAATGACGCCGTGGCCAAGTCGGATATCGTGGTCAGCCTTCTGCCCTGGATGTTTCATCCCCAAATCGCAGCGTTGTGCCTTGAGCATAAGAAGCACCTGGTAACGGCCTCCTATGTCAAAGAGGAGATGCAGGCCCTGGATGCGGCGGCCAAGGAAAAGGGGCTGACCTTTCTCAATGAGGTGGGGGTGGATCCAGGCATTGATCACATGGCTGCCATGAAAACCATTGATGAAATCAAGGCGGCGGGGGGCGAAGTGACCACCTTTCACTCCTATTGCGGTGGCTTGCCAGCCATGAAAAACAACAACAATCCAATGGGATATAAATTTTCCTGGAGTCCGGAAGGGGCGTTGCTTGCGGCGGGCAATGATGGTCGATACTTGGAAGATGGAAAGATTATGGAGATTCCGGGGTGCAAGCTGTTTGAACACTATTGGCTTACCGACATTCCCGGCTCTGGCGTTTTTGAGGCCTATGTGAACCGGGATGCCCTGCCGTACCTGGATATTTATGGTATTCCCACGGCAAAAAATATCTATCGCGGTACCCTGCGAAACATCGGCTATTGCGAAACCTGGGATTTTTTTAAAAAACTGGGACTCATGAACCAGAAGATGAAGTTTGATATGCAAGAGACCTCTCCCTGCCAGGTGATCACCAATATGATTCACAGTGACGGGGGCGATGTTGAGGCGGATGTGGCGGCCTACCTGAAAATTCCCAAACACTCCCTGACCATGAAGAAATTGCAATGGCTTGGTATGTTCAGCCATGAAACTCTGGATCTGGAAACGGCATCGGTGTTTGAGATGTTTGCCCATATTTTAAAAGAGAAGCTCACCTATAATGATGGCGAAGTGGATCTTTTGTTACAGCACCATGAATTTGTGGCGCGATACCCCGACGGCAGAGAAGAGATGATCATGTCCACCTTGGTGGATACAGGTACGCCCGGGGGAGACAGCTCCATGTCCAAAACCGTTGGATTGCCCGCGGCCATTTCCGCCCGGCTCATTGCCGATGATAAAATTGATTTAAAGGGTGTTTGCATTCCAGTGCATTCCCAGATATATAAACCAGTGCTGGCGGAACTGGCAGCGCTGAATATTAAATTTGTTGAACGTAAAACCATACTTTAATGTGGTAAGTACCCAGGCAAAAACAAATATGAATTTTTGTAAGATAACTTATTAAATTTTATCTGCAAAGGAATTCAAAACCATAGATTTATAGAATTAAGTCTGCTCAGGTGCTTATATATCAGGGAGGTGTTATGAAATCGTTACTCATTCGGGCCGAAGATAAGAATATTTGGGAAAAAAGAGCATCCATTGTACCGGAGGATCTGAAATTGATCCTGGAAGAGACCGGAGCCAAAGGGTTCATTGAAAAAAGTGAAAAACGGTTTTTCACTGAAGATGACTATAAAGCGGCTGGTGCACAAGCCTGTGAGGGAATGGAACAGGGCGATGTGATTTTTGGGGTAAAGGAAATCCCTGAAGAAAAGATCCTCAACGATAAAACCTACATCTTTTTTTCCCACACCATCAAGGGACAATCCTCGGGCATGCCGCTGTTGAAAAAAATCATGGACAGCAACGCCACCCTCATCGACTACGAAAAGATCACCGACGATAAGAATCGCAGGCTTATCTATTTTGGTCGGTATGCCGGGGATGCCGGGGCCATTGATATTCTCCATCTCATGGGGGAATACTGGGAACACCATGGCATTGACACCCCTTTCAAGGCGTGCAAGCCCGCCCATCAATACACCTCAGTGGCAGATGCCAAGGTTCATATTTCAAAAATTGGGGAAACCATTAAATCCCAGGGCCTGCCAGAAAAACTCAGTCCAATGGTCATTGGTGTGCTGGGATACGGCAATGTTTCCGGTGGTGCCCAGCAGATTTTTGACTGCCTTCCCACCCAGCGTATTGCGCCGGCTGATCTCAATGCATTTGTGGAAAAAGGCGATTTTGATCCTAAAATCGTTTATGTTTCTGTGTTTAAAGAAGAAGATCTGGTGGCAAACAAAGAGGGTAAGGCCTTTGAACTTCAGGAGTACTACGACCATCCGGAACGGTTTGAAAGCAAATTCGAACAATATATGCCCTCCATCAGCGTGCTGGTCAATGCCGTTTACTGGGACAAACAATATCCCCGTTTTGTCACCTGGGACAACTTGAAACGTCTGTACGAAAAGACGGAGTCTCCCCGGTTCTGCGGTATTGCCGATATCACCTGCGATACCCATGGCTCCATCGAGTGTAACGTGAAATCCACCGATTCCGGTATGCCGGCTTACCTTGTAGATCCCCTGACTCGGGCCGCCACCGATGGTCACAAGGGCGATGGCGTGGTGGTCCTGGCCGTGGATAATCTGCCTTGCGAAATTCCCAATGATTCATCCACGTTCTTCAGTAATCAGTTAAAGCCCTTTGTGGCCAATATTTTGAATGCGGATTATTCAAGCTCCCTGGATGATTCCGGGTTGTGCACCGAGATCAAAAACGCGGTTATTGTTTACAATGGCCAGTTAACCCCCGGGTATGAATATCTTCGTAAATTTTTGTGATTGCTTCTGGCCCGGCAGCATGCCGGGCCATTTTTCGATTTTCATTGATTCATAAAAAACAGACCACGCCAGGATTTCCCGGCCAATCTCCTCCCGCACAGCACGATATTCTTTCTCATCTAAATTAGTTACCGTTAAGTACCCGAGCATATATTCTTCAAAATAAAACCCAGAAATATCAATAATATATATCCATGGAATGCTGAAAAACATATGTGTGGGTACTTAT
>JASFYZ010000171.1:0-9168 GCA_045046665.1 Desulfobacterium sp. | reverse complement strand
GGGATTGATCATAAGCTGGGCCACTATGCGGATACCGAATCTATGCCATGCTCAATTATCTATAATTACTGACTTTATTCTTAGACTCAAAGAAATCGGTTTAAAGTGGCCCATGTTATGACCAACCCCATATTACCTTTAATTCGATAATCCCGTTTTGCAGGCCGATTTTACGAAAACAAAATTACATCACCCCTTTTTTTGACATTGACAGACCCAGAATGCCGTGGTAATTTGGCCACCCAATTAACACACTGTATCTGGTGGCACCTTGCCTTAAAAAGGGAATCCGGTAAAATTCCGGAACGGTCCCGCCGCTGTAAACGGGGAGAATGTCTGCACCATGTCACTGCTACGTCATTAAAAAACGTTGTGGGAAGACGCAGGTCATTTCAATGATCCGTAAGTCAGAAGACCTGCCAGATACGGTAATGAACCACCCAGGTGAAATGGTAAATCCCAGGGCTGACACCATAGTCAGTTCCGGGAAAATGTCCGGGAATTGACCCTAAAAAGGACATGACCAAATGAAAACCCAGCTTGAAATCGCCAGAGACGGGATCATCTCTGAGCAAATGACCCAGGTGGCCACCGACGAACACATCTCCCCCGAATTCATCCGCGACCATGTGGCCAAGGGTGAAATTGTCATCCCCTGCAATCCCTCAAGAAAAAATCAGCGAGCCGTGGGTATTGGTACCGGACTTCGCACCAAGGTCAATGCCTCCATTGGCACCTCCTCGGACATCTGCGACGTTGATGCAGAGGTCAGAAAAGCCGTCATCGCCCAGGAAGAAGGGGCTGACACCCTTATGGAGCTTTCCGCAGGGGGAAATCTGGACACCATCCGTCGGGAAGTGTTAAAAGCCGTAAACATGCCCGTGGGAAACGTCCCCCTGTACCAGGCATTTAAAGAGACCGCTCGAAAATATAAAGACCCCACCAAGCTGGACCCGGAATTTCTCTTTGACCTCATAGAAAAACAATTGGCAGACGGCCTGAGTTTCATGGCCATCCATTGCGGCATCAATCAATACACCATTGAACGATTGAGAAAACAGGGCTTCCGATATGGGGGCCTTGCATCCAAAGGCGGCACCTTCATGGTGGCATATATGGACGCCACGGGAAAAGAAAACCCCTTGTACGAGCAGTTTGACCGGGTGTGTGATCTCATGAAGAAATATGATGCCGTCCTCTCCCTTGGTAACGGCATCCGGGCCGGTGCCATCCATGACAGCCACGACCGTGCCCAAATGGCAGAAATGATCATCAACTGCGAACTGGCAGAGCTTGGCCGGGAAAGGGGATGCCAGATGATGGTGGAAGGACCTGGCCATGTACCCCTGGACGAGATTCAGGGCAACATCATGCTGGAAAAAAGAATGAGCGGCAATGCCCCCTACTATGTATTGGGTCCACTGCCCGCAGACACCGGGGCCGGTTACGATCACATCACTGCGGCCATCGGGGCGGCCACATCGTCCTGGCATGGAGCAGATCTGATATGTTACATCACCCCGGCCGAGCACCTGGCACTGCCCAATGAAAATGATGTAAGAGAAGGGGTCAGAGCCACACGGCTGGCTGTGAGAATCGGTGACATTTCCAAGTATCCAGACAGAAGAGAAAACGAAAAGCAGGCGGCCATGGCAAGAAGGGACATGCGCTGGGGCGATCTTGAAAAACACCTCCTGTTCCCAGAAGTGGCAAAACAGATGCGCCAGGAACGATGCCCCGAGCAAGAGGATACCTGCACCATGTGTGGTGATTTCTGCGCCATGAAAAAAGGGATGGAAGTCTTTGCCGACGATATTAAAAATGACAAGGTGAGCAAATAAGAGAGATGACGGCCAATTTGGAGGAACTGACCGCTATTGTTTCAGTTCCTCCAAATTCAAGTCAAAGGATAAAAAATGGAAAAACTGGCACAAGCAATACAAGGTATTGGTCCATCTAACCAGAACATCAAAGCAAAAGCCCTACAGCGACTGGCCGAACAGGCAAGACCTGCGGGAAGCCTTGGCATTCTGGAGGGGATCGGAGCAAAATTGGCGGCCATCACCGGCACACTGGACGTCTCTTTTAATAAAAAAATGATCATTACTTGTGCCGGAGATCATGGGGTAGTTGAAGAGGGTGTCAGCCTTTTCCCCCAGGAAGTCACCCCCCAGATGGTGGATAATTTTGTCAACAACGGCGCTTCCATCAATGTGCTGGCAAAACATGCCGGGGCCACTGTAAAGGTGGCGGACCTGGGGGTTAATTTTGATTTCAGCCCGGACATGCCCATTTTTCATAAAAAAATAAGAAAGGGAACATCCAACTTCACCAAAGCCCCTGCCATGACAAGACAGGAAGCCATTGATAGCATCATGGCCGGTATCCAGATTGTAGATGAACTGGTTAAAAAAGAAGGGGTTGATCTCCTGGGCACCGGGGACATGGGCATTGGCAACACCACCCCATCGGCTGCCATCATTGCCGCATTTTCCGGGATCACCCCCTCCCAACTCACGGGTCGGGGCACTGGCATAGATGATAAAATGCTAAAAAACAAAATTGCCGTCATCGAAAAGGGGCTGGCCCTTCACTCCCCAGACCCCCAGGACCCCATTGACGTGCTTTCCAAGGTGGGGGGATTTGAGATTGGCGGCCTTGCCGGACTGGTACTGGGGGCGGCCGCCCATGGCATCCCCGTGGTGTGTGACGGCATCATCTCAACCGCAGGTGCCCTCATTGCCTGTGAACTGGCACCCAATGCCCGGGATTATCTCTTTGCAGGTCATCGTTCCGTTGAGGTGGGGCACGCCTTTATGCACAAAAGAATGGGACTTGAGCCCCTGCTGGATCTTCAATTCAGACTGGGAGAAGGCACAGGTGCGGCCCTGGCCTTCCAGCTTTTAGAAGCATCCACCCGGATTCTTGCAGAAATCAAAACATTTGAAGAGGTGGCCATCCAGAACGCACAAAACAAGTAGGGCATCCCCGGGGGAATTCTATTTTTCGTCCACCAGATTTCCCCCACGCCCGCTTCCTATGTGCATCAGGATAAGCATTAAGCCCAGAGAAACCTTTTTATAAACCCAGCTGCAAAACGTCCTTTCCATGGAGATCATGTTCTTTTTCAAGACGCAGCACCCGTCTTTCCAGGGTCAGCAGATAGGTTTCCATCATCTCAACGTACTCTGAAAATTCCGGACTCATTCCCAGTTCATCACCCCTATCTTTAAGCCTGCTTTTCAACTCTTCTTTTGTTTCTGCGTTTCTCTCTTCCAGTGTAGGCATGTAAACAATCTCCTGTTGAGTTCCCCAAAACGATTCAATAATTTTTTATGACACGGCAGTTATAAACAGAAGGGGGGAAAAATCAAACGAAATATTTCCCCCAACAATCCTGGTTTCAGCAGGACGAGTCTGGTTTCTGGTTGTGGGTTAAAAATCAATGCTGCCCGGGGTTCTTGGAAAGGGGACCACATCCCGGATATTGGTGACCCCAGTGATGAGCATGAGAAACCGCTCAAATCCCATGCCAAACCCGGAGTGGGGAACAGAGCCGAACCGACGGGAATCCAGGTACCACCAATAGGTATCCTTGGGCAAAGCCAGCTCATCCATGCGCCCTTGCAATACATCCAGACGTTCCTCTCGCTGACTGCCTCCAATAATCTCCCCGATACGGGGCACCAGAAGATCCACGGCGGCAACGGTTTCACCATCATCATTGACCCGCATGTAAAAAGGTTTGATGGTTTTGGGATAATGGGTAAGAAACACCGGTTTTTTAAAATACTCTTCGGCAAGGAACCGCTCATGCTCGGATTGAAGATCAATGCCGCTTTCCACCTTATAGTCAAACCGCTTTCCTGATTTTAATAAAATATCCACGGCCTGGGCATAGGTGATCCGCTCATAAGGTTCATTCACAAGGACAGAGAGCACCTTTTTCAACCCTTTATCCACAAAATTGGTAAAAAGAGAAAGATCTTCTTCACAGTGTTCCATGGCATGGCGTGTGAGGTACTTGATGAGTTCTTCACCATGATCCATGTTGCCGTCAAGATCGCAAAAGGCCATTTCCGGCTCCAGCATCCAGAACTCCGCCACATGACGGCTGGTATTGGAATTTTCCGCCCGAAAGGTGGGGCCAAAGGTATAGACATCCCCCAGTGACAGGGCAAACATCTCAGCGGACAACTGACCGGACACGGTTAAATTAGACTCCTGGCCAAAAAAATCATCTGCAGGATTCATTTTTCCCGCCTGTGCCACACCGGCAAGATCAAGGTTGGTCACCCGGAACATCTCTCCGGCTCCTTCACAATCAGACCCGGTGATCACCGGGGCGTGGAGGTAACGAAACTCTTTTTCCCTGTAAAATTGATGGATGGCAAGGGCCATTTCCGATCGAATGCGGAACATGGCCCCATATTTGTTGGTCCGGGGCCTTAAATGGGCAATGGTCCTTAAGAATTCATCGGAATGCCGTTTTTTCTGCAAGGGATAATCTTCGGGGGCCACACTGATAATTTCCATGTGATCTGCGTGGATTTCCCATTTCTGCCCCTTTCCCGGGGAGGCCACCAGACGTCCCACAACGGAAATGGCTGAACCTGTGGTAAGCTTTACAATTTCTGCGTAATTTTCCAAAGACGCATCGGCAAGAACCTGAATGTTTTTCAAACAGGACCCATCGTTGAGTTCCATAAATGAAAAAGTTTTTGAGTCACGCCGGGTTCTCACCCACCCCTTCACCAGCACCTCATCCATGGCGGTTGTTCCACCAAGGAGTTTTTTTATTTTTACTCTTTTCATTGCGTCTCCTTGCGTCTCCCTTCACGTGACATTACCAACCCGAATATTTACCATTTTAACATTGATTTATCCAAGACAAAATGTAATAATTATTATTTGCAATAAACAATCAAACAATATGGATTTATTAAAAGTTCTCTATCATGAACCCAAAAAATATACAAGCAGTCCTCCCCTTTGTGGAGATGCCCAGCAGATATCTTGGCTCTGAGGTCAACTCCATTAAAAAGGATCTGACCCAGATGGATCTGACCTTTGCCCTGGCATTTCCTGATCTTTATGAAATTGGAACCTCCCATTTTGGCATGCAGATCCTCTATACCATCCTGAATCAGCAGGAGAACATTGCCGCAGAGCGCTTCTTCACCCCGGCTCCAGACATGGAAAAAGCGCTCTTAAGCAAGGGTCTTCCCCTTTTTTCCCTGGAATCGGGGATGGATTTAAAAGAGTTTGACATCGTTGGATTCAGCCTCCTGTATGAACTGAACTTCACCAATATTCTCACCATGCTCCATCTATCCGGCATTCCCTTTTATGCAAAGGACAGGGATGAAACATTCCCCCTGGTCATCGGCGGCGGTCCCTGTGCCTTTAACCCGGAACCCCTGGCTGAATTTTTTGATCTTTTTGTCATCGGTGATGGAGAAGAGATCATTGTGGAATTGTCCCAAATGGTGGTCCAATGGAAAAAAGAAGGGGGCAAGGATAAAACCCAGCTCTTAAAAAGACTTTCCACCCTCCAGGGGGTTTATGTCCCCTCCTTTTTCACGGTGCACTACGACGACCAGGGAATTCAGCAGATGGAACCCATCCATTCTGACTACCAGCGGGTAAAAAGAGCCATCCTGCCGGACATTTCTACTGCCCCCCTTCCCACATCCCCGGTGGTCCCCTTTGGAAAACCTGTACATGATCGACTGCGCCTGGAAATTGCCCGGGGCTGCTCCAGGGGATGTCGATTCTGCCAGGCTGGCATGATCTACCGCCCGGTGAGGGAACGATCCACAAAAGAGTTAGTGGACATCACACGGTGCTCTTTAAAGGAGACTGGCTATAGTGATGTGTCCCTGCTCTCCTTGAGCACAGGCGATTATGGTGATTTGGCAAACCTTATGGAAAATCTGCTTTCGGTGAATCCCAACCACTGCACCGCCATCTCCCTCCCCTCTGTGCGGGCGGGTCGATTGACACCGGAGTTGATGAAGATCATCAAAAAGGTGAAAAAAACTGGGTTCACCATCGCCCCGGAAGCAGGCACCCAGCGACTGCGAGACGTGATCAATAAAAATATCACCCAGGAAGACATCTTCAATACCGTGAACAGCGCCTTTGAGCTGGGATGGCGGCGCATCAAGCTCTATTTCATGAACGGGTTGCCCACAGAAACCCAGGAGGATATCCAGGGCATCTGTGAGATGGCCCGGCAATTTGCCGCCATTAAAATCAACGGCAGGGGTAAAAGCCAGATCAACGTCAGTTTTGCCACCTTCATCCCCAAGGCACACACTCCCTTCCAGCGATGTAGCCAAATTCCTTCGGAAAAATCCCGGGAGAATCTTTTGTTCTTAAAGGAGCACCTCAGACACCCCGGTATTAACCTCAAATGGCAGGATCCCAATATGAGCATGCTTGAGGGAGTATGGGCCAGGGGAGACAGAAAACTGAGTCAAGTTCTTGTAACGGCATGGGAAATGGGATGCCGCTTGGATGGGTGGTCCGACATGTTCGATTTTAACACTTGGGTGATGGCATTTGAAAAACAGGGCATTGATCCCCTGTTCTATACCATCCGGGAACGTACCCCGGAGGAACGTCTTCCCTGGGCCCACATTGACTGCGGAATTTCAGACGAATTCATGGAAAAGGAATTCCAACGGGCACTGATCCCCCAGCTGACACCGGATTGTAGAGAAGACGAGTGTAACGGCTGCGGTATCTGTGATTTTAAGAAAATCCAACCGGTGCTCCATGCACCGGCACCCACTGACGACGCTCAAAGCACACTTGCCCCCCCTGGCCCTTCCATGGATAACAGGCCCGAGCACTTTACCCAATACCGGTGTTTTTACTCACGTTTGGGAGATGCCAGACATTTTGGCCACCTGGAGCTGGCAAAAATCATCCGGCGAGCCATACGCCGCATCGGCATCACGGTGAAATATTCCAAAGGATTCTCCCCTGCCATGAAGCTCTCCTTTGACAATCCGTTGCCCGTGGGAATGGAAAGTGAAGAGGAATTTTTTAATATCCATGCCCATATCAAAACAAATCCTCTGGAAATTACCGAAAAGCTCAACCCGATACTCCCCAAAGGTATCACCATTACCCACTGCCTCCCCGTGGCCAGGATAAATAAAAAAGCAAAGGAAGGTCCCACAACCTACCGCATCTCACTGCCCGGATATACCATTGATCCCACTCGGGTGAAAACCTTTATGGCAGCCCCGGAGTTCATTGTGGAAAAGCGTAATTTCAAGGGAAAGACCCGGACCACGGATTTGAGAAAAGTTACTGAAAAATTGGAAGTTATTGACAATTCCCACTTGGAAATTGTATTAAAAAAATATCAAGATCGAATCATCAGGCCAGCGGAAATACTACAGGAAGCCCTTAACGTTCCCGAAGAAATTCTCCACACGGCACAGATTCTTAAACAAAGGCAGGACACTATCCCATGCTGAAAGAACTGGTTGTTAATGCGGCTGAACATGAAACCCGGGTTGCCGTATTGGAAAATGGTAACATTGTGGAACTGCTCATGGAACGGGGAGACGAATCAAACATCACAGGCAATATTTATAAAGGCCGGGTGCAGCGGGTACTGCCGGGCATGCAGGCCGCCTTTGTGGACATTGGCTTGAATCAGGCGGCCTTTCTCTACGTGGATGATATCCTGGATGATACCACGGCGGAACTGGCCCAGCGGTTTGAGCAGGAAAATGATGCTGAAGGGGATGAAGAGGCCGACGATTCAGATGTCAAAGAAGAAGAGATGTCCCCTCCTCTCAGCTGGAAATCTGCCAGAACAACGGACTGCCCCATTGAAGATCTCATCACCGAAGGCCAGGAAATTCTGGTGCAGATATCAAAATCGCCCATTGGTACCAAAGGACCCAGGGTGACCACCCATATTTCCCTGCCCGGTCGCTTCATGGTCCTCATGCCCACGGTGGATCACATCGGAATATCCAAGCGCATTGTTGATGAGAAAGAGCGCACCCGGCTCAAAGAACTGCTTCTCTCCTTTAGAAAAGATACATTTGGATATATCTTCAGAACCGCTGCCCAGGGCATCCAGGAAAGAACGCTTAAAAAAGAGATCTCCTTTTTAAATAAAACCTGGGAAGACATCCAGAAAAAAAACAAAACTGTGTCTGCACCCTGCCTGGTATACCGGGATCTCACCGTCACCTTCCGGGCGGTGCGGGACCTGTTAAATGATGAGGCAGACAAACTCATCATTGACTCCCGGGAAGGATATAACAATGTGCTGAATTTTCTTGAAAAGCTCATGCCGGACCTCAAGGTATCCGTGGAACATTACACCGGGATGGAACCCATCTTTGATGCCTACAACATTGAAGGGGACATTACCAGGGCACTGAAAAGAAAGGTGTGGCTCAAATCTGGAGGCTATATCATCATTGAGCAAACCGAAGCCCTGGTGGCCATTGATGTCAACACCGGGCGGTACGTGGGAAAGCACAATTTTGAAGAGACCATTGTTAAGACCAATCTGGAAGCCGTCAAGGAGATCGCCTATCAGATACGCCTGAGAAACACCGGGGGAATCATCATCATTGATTTCATTGACATGAAAAAAAGCCAGCACAGGGAAAAGGTTATGTCACACCTCAACGAGGCCCTGAAAAAAGATAAAAGTCAGACCAATGTCCTTCCCCTGTCTGAGCTTGGGCTGGTTCAGATGACCCGTAAAAGAGTCAGAAAGAACCTCACCCGGTCCCTGTGTGAACCCTGCTTTTACTGCAACGGGGACGGCATGCTCCTGTCCGGTAAATCCATCTGCCATAAAATCTACCGGGATCTTCTCAATGAGGCTTCGGATATGATGGGTAACCAGTTCACGGTGAAGGTACACCCGGAAATTGCTCAACTCCTCCATGGAGAGGAAAAAGGCCTGATCTCTTCCCTGGAGATAAAGGTGGACAGCCCCATTGCCATCTATCCCGAATCCCATTATCACATTGAAGAATACCATATATTTGAAACATTAGTAAAGTAAGCTCCTGAATTGCAAATCTTCATAAATATTTAAATTTATGAATAGGCATGAAATAAAGGACAATTTCCCATGTCTAATATTGTCAACACATTACACTTCCATATCTTTGA
>JASFYZ010000170.1:0-7531 GCA_045046665.1 Desulfobacterium sp. | reverse complement strand
AAAGGGACTGATCCAGCGAAGAATCTTGGAGAAATGGAAAAGCTCTTCACCGCCATCGGACCACATTACCATGTCCTTGGTAATCACGAATTTGACAATTTTACCCATGAATTCGTCCTCAAGTCCATCGACAACATCGGAGTTCCCCAAGACCAGATAATGATAAAACTTCAAGGAAATTAAAAAAAACATGAAAAAACAAAGACTCTG
Organism: Desulfobacterium sp.; assembly: GCA_045046665.1. Classification (GTDB taxonomy): domain Bacteria; phylum Desulfobacterota; class Desulfobacteria; order Desulfobacterales; family Desulfobacteraceae; genus Desulfocicer. The sequence goes on along the minus strand of JASFYZ010000170.1, from coordinate 7,321 downwards.
GATACTCATTGTAAGCCTTTTATTAACAGGCCTTTTCCTCAGTAGCTGTAACGATTCAACAAACAACTACCACCTGAGCGTGGTGGTGGATGGCAACGGTAGCGTCTCCTCTTCTCCTTTGGGAATTGACTGTGGTGATTCCTGCGAGACATCCTTTGAGTCCGATTCCACCATTACCCTGACGGCAGAGCCAGCAGAGGGGTCCTACTTCGTTGGGTGGAATGGTGGCAATAACACCGTTGACTTTCAGATCACCCTCACCGAGACAACAACCGTCACAGCGCAGTTTGAACCTGTTGATCCTGCCGACACCGTCTCCCTGAAAAAGATTTCCACCTATGCCACAGGACTTTTTGATGAAAGTGCCGCCGAAATTTCGGCCTTTGATCCAAAGACCCAACGTCTCTTTGTGGTCAATGCAAATTCCGGCCGCATTGATGTTCTTGATGTGGGCCAGGGGCTCACGGCCAACACTGAAATTGATCTCTCCGCCCATGGTGCCGGGGCCAACAGTGTGGCCTTTAACAACGATGTTCTGGCGGTGGCCGTGGAGGCCGAGGACAAACAAAGCCCCGGCAAAGTGCTCTTTTTCAATGCCGATGGAACGCTTTTAAACAGCGTTGACGTGGGGGCTTTGCCTGACATGGTAATCTTCACCCCGGATGGCACCAAGGTCCTGGTTGCCAACGAAGGGGAACCCAATAATGATTACACCAATGATCCCGAAGGATCGGTGAGTGTCATTGATATTTCCGGCGGCATTGGCGCTGCCACCGTGACCACCGCAGGTTTTACCGCCTTTAATAATGAAGCGGCAAGCCTGATGGAAAAAGGCATTCGCATCTTCGGACCCAATGCCAGCCTGGCCCAGGATATGGAACCCGAATATATTGCAGTTTCCCCCGACTCCACCATTGCATGGGTATCCTGCCAGGAAAATAACGCCATTGCTCAACTTGACCTTGCAAGTGCCACCATCACAGCCATTTTCCCATTGGGTTTTAAAGATCATAACCTTCCCGGCAACGGCATGGACGTAAGTAACAAGGATGATGACATTAACATCGCCCCTTGGCCGGTATTGGGTATGTATCAGCCCGATGCCATCGCATCCTTTAGTATTAACGGTACGGTCTACCTGATATCCGCCAACGAAGGGGACAGCCGGGATTACGATGCTTTTGGCGAAGAAGAGCGGGTGGAAGATATTACCCTGGATGAAACCGCCTACAGCGATGCTGCCACCCTGCAGATGAAAGAAAATCTGGGACGGTTAAAAATCACAACCACCCTTGGTGACACCGACAAAGACGGAGACTTTGATCAGCTCTATTCCTACGGCACCCGTTCCTTTTCCATCTGGATGCCCACACCGGACGGCATGGAGCTTATTTTTGACAGCGGGGACAATTTAGAGCAGATTATTGCGGCACAGATGCCGGAGCTGTTCAATGCATCCAACGATGACAATGAATTTGACGACCGCAGTGACGACAAAGGTCCAGAACCGGAAGGCGTCACCGTGGGTGTGATTCAGGGGCACACCTACGCATTCATCGGCCTGGAACGGGTCGGCGGAATTATGGTGTATGATATCTCCGATCCCAAAAATCCGCAATTTATCGAATATATCAACAACCGTGATGTCAACGGAGATCCTGAATCCGGTACAGCAGGAGATCTGGGACCTGAGGGCCTTTTGTTTATTCCCGCCGATCAAAGCCCCACCAACACCCCCTTGCTGATGGTCACCAATGAGGTAAGTGGTACCACCACCATGTATGAGATCACCAAAGAAAAAAATGAAAATGTCTCTTTTGCCGTCTTCTCGGACCCCCATTACTATGATTCCGATCTGGGGGTAACCGGCAGTGCCTTTGAGAGTTACCTGGCCCAGGATCGCAAAATGCTTGCCGAAAGCGAGGCCATCCTTGCCGCCACAGTAAAGGCACTTGAAGGCAACAGCCACCTCTCCTTTGTCATTGTCAGCGGGGATCTTACCAAGGACGGAGAGCTGTTCAGTCATCAGGAATTTGCCGGGTATATGGCCCAACTTGAGCAAAGCGGAATCGAAGTCTTTGTGGTTCCCGGCAACCATGATATCAACAACCCCCATGCCAATTCATATGATGGAGACGTTGCCACCTCCGTGGACACGGTTACCCCCGATGAATTTGCCCAAATATATGCCGACTTTGGTTTTAACCAGGCGCTCCAGCGTGACCTCAACTCCTTAAGTTACATGGCAGAACCGGTTGAGGGAATCTACCTGCTGGCCCTGGATTCCTGCAACTATGATGATAATATAGCAAACGGCACGCCTGAAACCGGTGGCAGTTTTTCCCAGGCCACCCTCACATGGATTGCCCAGATGTTGGAGATGGCATCATCCCAGAATAAAAAGGTAATTGCGACCATGCATCATGGTCTCCTTGAACACTATTCCGGTCAATCCACTGATCAACTTGGAAAAGATTATGTGGTGGCAGATTATCAGACCGTTTCCCAAGCCCTTGCCAGCAATGGGTTAGGCATGGTTTTCACGGGTCATTATCATGCCCAGGACATCGTATCAAGTTCGGATGGCAAACTGCTGGATGTGGAAACCGGATCCCTTGTCACCTACCCCAGCCCCTATCGCATTGTAACCATAAAACCGGATAATTCAACAATAATCTCAAGCAGCTATATTACTGATATTGACTATGACACAGGAGATCAAAACTTTTCCGCTTATGCCAGGGAGTATCTCCATGACGGGCTCGTTACCATTGCAGATGCCATGCTGACCGCACCCGCAGATATGGGAGGATTTGGCATGGACGAAGTAACTTCAAGTGTAGTATCTCTCCAGGTGGCCCAGGCATATATGGCCCATTATACCGGTGATGAACGACCTGATTCAACCACCTCTGCAAGTATTGATTTCTACCTTGAAAGTGAGGATCCCACCACCCAGTATCTGGGACAAATGCTGAATACACTCTGGACAGATCTCCTCCCCAGCGACAACACTTATGTGACGGAACTGCCATAAATAATTTTGACATATTCGGTTTGAATCACATTTCCAACAACCAAATGAACTCATAGCATTTTGCCCTGATACGTCAGGGCAGAATGCTATGGTTATTATAGTCACCGCAGCACACCAGCAAAATTTTAAAACGCACCAACGAACAAGGGGGAATATGAAATTGTTGAAAACAGGTATCATAACCATTGAGAAAAAGTCAGCCAATGAATGAATTTTCCTGGACGCTGGGGGGATTCCCCCCTCACTCCCCCCAAAAAAAAGTGAATATTTATTGATCATGGACATGATGCCTTTATATCAGGTTGGATCACAACTCCAACCACCTTAAGATGGGCTTAAGCCTGCCCTCTTTCCTACCAATTGGACGGGTGGCCAGCGTTATGACCACCCCCCACAATCGATTCAGGAAAACGAAATTTAATCTTGGCAAAGCTTACACGAGTATGATCTATTAATGGTAATAATTTTTTTGGGCATCCTTCATTCAGTGGTTTACATTTTCTCAAACCATTCCCTTATTTTTTAAAAATCTTCCCAAAAAAGTCTTAACTACTTTTGAGGGGATATGAAGGATACCAAATTCTGTACACAAATCCCGAAACCTTGTTGATAATATTCTGTCCATGCTCCCCGCCAACTGGCCAATCATTAAATTAATATCAAAATCAAATCAATATTTAACTTTTGACTGTTAACATAACCGGCAACATGGCAGTTAGGGAACTCTAAAGAGTCCTGCAAATTTTAAAAAAAATAATTTTAAATTCAGGAGTAAGCACATGATGATACAAGATATTTCAAAACAAAAATCAAAATTGAAACAGATTCAAAAAACCATCGGCCTGGTCCTTGCGATACTCTTTATTGCATTGCCAGCCCTGGCAGCCCAACCCAAGTATGTATTTTATTTTATCGGTGATGGTCTGGGCGCTTCCCAGAGACAGTTCAGTGAATTTTTTCTGCAAGAGGAGACCCAAACCCCTTCCCGGAAATTATTGATGAACACCTTTGAAACGGTGGGGTTGAACACCACCTACGCGGCCGACACCCTGATCACGGATTCAGCGGCAGCCGGAACAGCCCTGGCCTCGGGGGTTAAAACCAATAAAGGGGTCATCGGAAAGGATACCAGCGGAAAAAATGTCAAAACATTGATTGAAGCAGCCGTTGACCGTGGCATTGCAACGGGCATCATCACCACCACCCGACTCACCCATGCCACACCCGCAGTATTTGTTGCCCACAACATATCCAGAAACAATGAAAACGCAATTGCCGAGGATTTTGTGACAAGCAGGGTGGATTTCCTGGCCGGCGGCGGTATTCGCCATTTTATTCCCCAAAACATGGTTGAAAAAAATGGGGATGCCGTGGGCATGACCATCAAATCCAAACGAAAGGACGATAAAAATCTTGTACAGGAATTTGAAAAACAAGGGTATCAAACCTTCATTGGCATGAAAGGGGCAAAGCGCTTCAACCAGACGGATTTTTCCGCTGTTGACAAGGTATTTGCCGCATTCACTTATACCCATCTGCCCTATGAGATTGAGCGGGCCAATCACTACAAAGAGGTGCCCTCCCTTGCCGTGATGACACGGGCGGGGATCAATGTCTTGTCAAAGGACCCTGACGGATTTTTTCTCATGGTGGAAGGCGGCAGAATTGACCATGCGGCCCATGCCAATGATCCCACGGGTGTGATCCACGACGTCCTTGCCTTTGACGATGCCATCCGGGAAGCATGGAATTTTTATCAGAAGCATAAAGAGGAGACCCTGATCCTTGTGGTGGGTGACCATGAAACCGGTGGCATGGGCCTTGGTATGGATGCCATGGGGTATAAGCTGGACCTGAGCACACTTATGGCAACCAAGGTTTCTGTGGAAGATACCCTGGCCTATGGTGCGGGACAGTATAAAAAGGACAGAACCGCTTATTTAAATTTTCTGGAAAATGAATTTGGCCTCACCAATCTGAACGAAAACGAAACAGCACAGCTCAACAAAGCTATGGACTATGCCGATGCCGGTGGAACCGCAGGATATTACAAAATAAATCCGGCTGCATTAACGGCGGCCCATCTTTTATCACAACGCGCCAATATCAATTGGACGACCACCATCCATACCGCCACTATGATTCCCTTGTCTGCCACGGGAATGGGCGCTGAAAAATTTTCAGGATTCAAAGATAATACCCAAATTGCACAATCCATGGCAACACTGCTGGGGTTTAATTTGTAATTTTTCACTCAATTTTCTGAGCTGGATGATTTAAAAAAACTCAAGCAGAAACAAGTCAGAAAGCTGTTTTTTTGATAATAATCGCAATATCGCAGTCCTGAGCCTGCGTGACAGGGCTTAAGTTGAAGCGTTGAGCAAAAAAATCAAACGGTCTGTTCTCTTATGGAACAGGCCGTTCTCCGTTCGTCGGGATATCAATATGCACCCCAAAAAATATGTTCCCATTATTTTATTATTGCTCGTCCTGGTCGGGATGGCAACAGGTTATGGCTTTTGGCCGGGCCAGAACACAACCCCACCGGATGCAAGGGAGGTCAAGGCCCGGGTATTAACGGTGGATAATTCAGATGTCCGATCTGCGGGCCTGTCCCACATCGGGTTTCAGGCATTGGAAATAAAGCTCCTGGAAGGTCGGTTCAAAGGAAAAACAATTTCGGCCGTCAATAACCTGGTCGGTCAAACAGACCTTGAAACCCTTTTTCAAAAAGACGATATCATCATCGCTGCCGTCATTCTGGAAAACAATGCCATTGAACAGGTCAAGGCAGTGGATCTCTTCCGGCAGGATACCCTTTTCTCTCTTTTTTGTTTTTTTGTGGTAGCCCTGCTACTGTATGCCGGTGTCATCGGGGTAAAGGCTTTGATCTCCTTTGTGTTCACCGTGTTCATCCTCTGGGAATTTTTGATTCAACAGATTCTGGAAGGTCAGCCTCCCCTTTTCATCACCACCTGTAGCATAATCCTCTTGTCTGCCATTATTATTTTTCTGGTTGCCGGGATCAATGCAAAAGGTATTACCGCATTCATCGGCACCATCAGCGGCCTGTTTGTCACATTGGCGGTCACCCTGTATTTTGGCCGGGAAATCGGCCTTTTCGGAATGACCCAACCCTATGTCAATGCCCTGATTTTCAGCGGATATTATGATCTGGACATACAGCAGATCTTTTATTCCGCCGTTGTTCTTGGCGCGTCCGGGGCGGCCATGGATATTGCCATGGACATTGCTGCCTCCATGGATGAGGTCAAACATAAAAAACCCGATATTGGCCCCAGGGAACTGATTAAGTCAGGGCTCACCGTGGGACGTCATGTCATCGGCACCATGTCCACCACTTTGCTGCTGGCTTATTCAGGAGGCTTCCTTACCCTGTTAATGATTTTCAAAATTAAGGCGCCCAGCCTCATGCGGATGCTTAATATGAAAATCGTGGCGGCTGAGATCATGCGAACCCTTGTGGGCAGCATCGGCCTTGTGATGGTGGCCCCCATCACGGCCATTGTCGGCGGTATCATCATGGGTCACCTGTTCAAAAAAAAGAATCCTACTCTTTAGCCTAAACGAACCGGACTCCACCAGGAGCGCAATACCCTGCCACGGGAAAGGAATTTCACAGCAATAATTATTTCATAATCAAGGGCAAATAAAATTTACCAACAAAGTCCTGGTAAAAGCGTCAAGTGATTCATCTCTTATCCGACCGATGGCTCTTGAATTCCAGAGTCCTAACCTTAGATATTCCAACTTCCTTTCGAGCGAATGGCCCAGTCAACAACATAAAAAATTGATATTTGCCAGCCACGTAACCCTAAGGCAAATGCATATTATAAGTGTGTTGAATCTTATCAAACATATTTTTCATTTCACATCCGCCGAGGTGCTCCGCCCCTGGTATTCTCAAAGAAAACAAATATAAAAAACAGACAGGATTCAGATTAACGATTTGCCTTGTTTGCTGCCCATGGCATAAAAACCACATGCGTCAGTACTGGGCAAACTGCTGGATGTGGAAACGGGCTCCCTTGTCACCTACCCCGGCCCCTATCGCATCGTGACCATGAAACCGGATAATTCAACGATGATCTCAAGCCGCTATATTACCGAAAGTGACTATGACACAGGAGATCAAAACTTTTCCACTTATGCCAGGGACTATCTCCACGACGGGCTCGTTACCATTGCAGATTCCATGCTGATCGCACTCGCAGATATAATAATATTTTAACGAAAACGTAACACCGCTCCAATATTTTCAAT
>JASFYZ010000169.1:0-8021 GCA_045046665.1 Desulfobacterium sp. | reverse complement strand
TTTCAAACTCAAGGTATTGTAGCAAATCAAAACATTCTTTTTTACAAGACTCATGCACATGCTCATCGAGAACGGCTACGAAATTGGTTCCCATTCATTCTTGGGGCTGAAACTATTGAAATATTACAAGCGAGGCAACGACTTCAGGTAGTAGAAAAACGACTTAAACAATTGAGACATGAGAGGGAGAGGGCTAAAACTGTATCTGGGTCATGGATGGCCAATATGTTTGGTCATCTTAAAATTGCAAAAGAATACGGAATACTTCAAAGTGACATTTCGGGGATAGAATCACATGAAGAATTACTGGAAGTCGTAAAACAAATTATTGCAGATGCGCCAGAATACTCACAGACAAAGTTAGAAGATGTTGAAATTGCCAATAAAACAATTGCAAATCTTGATAGCGAGGAGGAGCGGCTCAGCATCGAGATTGGTATGGTAAAAAAACAGCTCAAGGATATTACAAACCTTCGTTCAGGTTTTGTAGATTATGGAGATTCTGTTCGAAAAAGAACTGATAGGCTTCATATTTCGCAATGGATGGAAGATGTGGCTGATCAATCTGAGGGATGTCCTGTATGTGGAAGTTCATCTCATAAAAATACCGTCCATGAGATAAAAAAAATATCTTCTGCGTTCAAAAAATACGAAAATGAAACGAAACGTATTGCTGAAGTTCCAACATCCTTTTTAAGGGAAGAAGAAAGGCTTAAAGCAAAATTGAATGATCTTCTGGATTGTCTGAAAAATTACCAAAAACGATTTGATCTTATAATGTCAAAGGATAAAAAAGCCCAAGCTGAATTTCAACGCAAGAAAAATATGTTTCTTTTTCTCGGGCACCTAAGAGCATCTGTTGAAACTTTTGAGAGTCTTGCCGATGGAGGTGAATTCCAAGAAGAAATCCAAAACCTGGAAAAAGAACAAAGTAAGTTACAGAGAGTCGTTGACTCTCAGGGAGTCGCGCGGAGAACTGAAAGAGCAACCTCGATTATTTCCCAATGCATTCTTCGTCACCTTCAAAACTTGGATGTAGAGGATAAGTATAGAAAAACACCACCTCGTTTCAATGTCAAAGATTTGAATATTTCGGTGTTAAGCAATGAAGGGCATTGGCATTTTCTCGCCGAAGTTGGCAGTGCTTCAAACTGGGTTTCTTTTCACTTGGCATTAATGTGTTCTTTGCAAGAATACTTGATTGATCAACAGATTTTATCTGTACCTAATTTTGTGATTTTTGATCAACCCAGTCAGGTTTATTTTCCAAAGATTAAACGTGGGGGAGAGGAGACTGACAATAAAAACAAATATGAGAATGAAGATATGGAGGCAGTTAAGAAAATCTTTCAGACTATTTCCAATTCAATACTGTCTAAAGAAGGATCATGGCAAAGTATCATTTTGGATCATGCGGACAGTGACATCTATGGGGATATCGAAGGAATTCATGAGGTTGAGCAATGGCGAAATGGGATAAAATTGATTCCCAAAGAATGGTATTCCTCTGTCAGCTAATGAGCAATAAAAAAGGCTAACAAACGGGTGAACCGGACAGCAAGGGTCTCCTTCTTTTTAAAGATTGAAAAAATTTTTAAATGATGTGTTTTCAATTAGCTTTATTGGAAACCCTTGCTGCCCGTTACCCAAGCGTTATGAAAAATCAAATTGACCCGATGTGTATATCCATGATTACGCTAAATAAAAAATTATCCCATTGTACTGGTTTTGAATAGGATCAAGGTAATATTACCAAGAATTGGGAAAAACATGATGTGTCAACCGGGGAATGCGAACAAATATTTTTTAATAAACCCATAATTGTGCAACGTGATAAAAAACATTCCAAGTTTGAGAATCGATACTACGCACTTGGTAAAACAGACGCAGACCGACTCCTTTTTCTTGTTTTCACTATTCAAAATGATAAAATTAGAATAATTTCCGCTCGTGACATGACTGAGTCGGAGATAGAGAGGTATCTGAAATGAAAAAGAAAATACCGAAATTTAGTAGTGAAGCCGAAGAACGAAAATTTTGGCAACAAAATGATTCCTCAGAATATCTTGATTGGTCAGAAGCAGATGAAGTTCTTTTTTCGAAGTTGAAACCTTCGACACGAAAAATATCAATTCGTCTCCCTGAATTGATGATAGAAGAACTTAAATTATTAGCAAATAAGCGAGATGTGCCTTATCAATCGCTATTAAAAATTTTTCTTTCTGAACGTATTGATGCTGAGTTAAATCATTAATGCAACAATTTTAGAACAATGCCTTACAAGGGATCGGGCGGGCGGCACTGTTTTCATTCTGGCATGCTCATCTTAACAGCTCCTTCCCGGATATCCACAGTTGAAGGTACGCTTTGCAATGATTATTATGGCTTTTTCACATACACCATGTTCCATGGCAAAGTTGTTGAATGAGATATTCGAGATCTTGCAATATTAACAAGATGTCAAAGGCCTCTGTTATTATTTTTAACAGAGGCCTTGAGTTAATCTACAGGAATTTGTAGTAGCTTATTTATTCGATATTATTCATGGTCATCAGCGGCATGACACCAAACTGCTGGGTAAGGCCCATATAGTCATTATAGACCCACTCTTCAACGATTTTTCCGTTTTCCCAGGTGGCCACTGTACACCCGGCCATGGCAACTTCTTTACCGGTTGGCGGTGCTTGGATGGTTGGGATCTTGCCGGTATGCTTACCGCTGAGAACAAGGCGAGTCACGGTCTTGTTGCCATCGACAAGAATTTCTTCCACCTTCATATTAAAGTTGGAATACGATTCACGGATTTCGGTGATAAACTTTTTATAAGCAGCCAACCCTTCCACTTTTTTCATCGGCGGTTGATGACGAAGATAATTCGGATCAACAAGCTCGTCAAGCACATTAAGATTGCCCTTGTTGTAAGCCTCTTCGATTATTTTGCCAGCCAGTTGTTTGAGATCTTCAGACATGTTCTTTCCTCCTTGTGAGTTTTCTATTTGTGAGGTACTCAATCTCCAAACAGCATTTATTTGCTGCCCAGATAGAACATTGTTATCAAAGCGATGACGTAAGGGTGGAATTGCCAAGTAATGTATGTTCCTTATTCGGCAATAGCCTAAAATCTTAAAAGAAAGCGTTGTAGTTACATTTTTTGTATCTCGGCAGTTAGTTTATAAAAAATCAATACCCAATCCAGCTGGTCTCAGCAAACCCACTCTCTTCCATCATATAGCTGATTTCTTTTAATGGCTCATCTCCCCGGGCAATCACTATGGTGTATGTGCCGCTGTTAAGTGGAATATTCGTGAACCGATAGTCGCCAAATCCATCAGTGGTGGTCTGATCCACCTTTTTTTCATCTTTAGAAAGCGTCACGGTGAGATTCGGCACACACTCCTCAATCCCTTTTTCCCGGGTGGCCACACTGCCAGCAATAAAACCCTTATAAAAAAGGTGGGTGTTTTTGTAATAAACAACGCTCCCCTCCCCAATGGTAGTATTTGGCGGCGGCTCAAGTTTGTTGTCCGCAATAAAGGCAGTCATCTCTTCCGCCTCCAGCGAATGAAATGTCAGCGCTCCAGTGGGACAGGCCTGGACACACCGGGGAGCCTTCCACCCATCATCCAGAAGATGGGCGCACAGGGTGCATTTCTGGGGGGTCTGGGTGGCCTCATTCCAGAAAATGGCACCGTGGGGGCAGGCCTTTACCAGTTCTTTCTTTCCCCTGGCCCGCTCGGGATCAATGAGAACGATGCCATCGTCTCTTTTGATGATTTCCCCATGGCTGCACTGTTGCACACAGGGGGCATCGGCACAATGATAACAGGGCTTTGGCAGGTAGGCCACGCTGATATTAGGAAAGATTCCCTGTTCTTTTCTCAGGATATTCATCCAGCGATGACCGTGGCGGGCCTGGGCCAGGGTGATCCCCTCCCAGTCGTTGTCCACGTGTTCATCCTTGCAGGCAAGAAAGCAATTATTGCAATTTTCACATTTTTCAACGTCAATGACCATGCACCATTGTTTCATCTTATTTTTCTCCCCCATTGTCTGAGCTGTGGGATTTGTCTGATATCTTTGTTTCCCAGACTCTCACCTGGATAAGGCATGAGTTGGGGGCTGAAGAGTGGGATTTTTTGATGATGCTCTTTCCTGGTGTCAAGAGGTTGATGCACCCCCCAATGTCCGTGGATTCTCCCGGTTTTCCCAAGGGCTCATACTGGGCCGATCCTTCACAGGAATGAACCACCCCTGGTGGAATCCGTTCTGTTACGTGGGTCGCACAGACCACACTGCCCCGGTCGTTGAACATTTCCACCAATTGGTTGTTTTTAATGCCCCGGGACCGGGCATCGATTGAGTTGATGCGAACAATCCAGTAATAGTGTCCATCAATGAGGACCCGATGATCTTTTACCTCGTTGATGTAGCCGTCCTTGGCATCAAACATGGTGTGAAAGCTGTACCGGGGGTGGGGGGATATCATCTGCAATGGATATTTTTTCAAAATCTTGGTGGAGTGAGGGCCTTCCCAAGAGGGAATATATTTGGTGATGAGGGGCCGTTCGGGATCATCCGGAGCAAATCGTTTGAGGCTTGAACATTCAAATTCCAGTTTTCCCGTCTGGGTCTGGAGGCCTTCTCTCCATTTTCCACTGTAATCCGCAGGTAATGGGGAAAGCTCCGGCACATCTTTTTTTCGTCCTTCGGCAAACCAGCGGTAGGAGACCGGTGCCCGGAGCTCTTCCTTGGGGGCTGGCACCACATAATACCCTTTTTTAAGGAATTTTTTCCAGGTCATTACATTGGGCATGTCACTGGCATCAAAAAGTCGTTTGCACCATTCAAGCTCGGTTTTACCTTCGGAAAAAGGGGCTCCCAAGTCCATGCGCTGGGCCAGTTCCAGAAAAATCTGGTAATCTGATTTCGATTCCCCAAGGGGCTTAATGCATTTGTGCTGGAAGGTGATAATTCGGTGGTTCCATTGGGTATACTGCTGGTGGCTGTAACCGCCGGAGTTGGCGGTCTCTCCAATGTCATACCGTTCAAAATTGGTACAGGCTGGCAGGATAATATCGGCAAATTTGGCCTCCCCTTCAAACCAGATGGACTGGTTCACCACAAATTCAAGGTTCTCACTCTTATATCCCTTGGCATAGCGATTGGATTCGGGCATGGTGCCAAAGTGAGATCCTCCATATTTATAGTACATTTTAACGGGTGAGTACCCCGGTGCCGGGTATTTGAATTTTTTGAATTGTCCCTCAATGGTTTTGGGGTCTGTGGGATATCCTTCGCAACTGCCGTTGAGAAACACTTCGGGGATGCGAAGGCGGGGAATGAGCTGGGCCACGGTATTCATGGTGGGCAGTTGGGGCATTTTCTGGTAAAGATTCAGGCTCAGACCCGTGCCGTAGAGATCTCCGGAGAGACCGCCTTCGGCATATCCTGGAAAGAAAAAATTGGTATCCACCGGGGTGCCCTGCTGGAGACATCCCAGATTCACCCCGGGTTTTCCAAGACCCTGCATGGCCATGAGACACACCATGGATCTTGCCCATTCAATACCGGTGGCACTTCTACAGGCCCCCCCAAACCCCACAAGACCGCCCGGGGAGAGGTAGGTTTTTTTATTTCCCCATAGTCTTGCAAGGGCTCTTAGATCCTTGGCCGGTACACGGGTCTCCTGTTCCTGCCATTCCGGGGTTTTTTCAATGCCATCCTCTTTGCCCATTATATAATCGTGCCATATGTCAAACCCATTGGTGCGGTTGGCCACGTAGTCTTTGTCGTAGAGATTTTCTGTGATCCACACATGGGCAATGGCAAGCCCCATGGCATTGCCTGTGTCAGGAAGGGGGGCCAGCCATTTGCCACCCAACAGGGCTGCGGTGTGGTTGTAATAGGGATCAATGTGTACCATTTTAATGCCCAGCTCTTTGGCCCATTGACGTCGGATGGTGCCCTCAAAGCCCCCGTAAACCCCGCTGGTGCTTTCGGGATCACTGGACCAGAAGACGATCATCTCAGCCTCTTTCAGACAATCTTCGATGGTGCCGTAGGTGTCGGAGCCCCCGTTGCGCATGCTGTTGCCCCAATGGTGCATGGCGCCCCAGTACCATCCTTCCCAGGAATCCGGGTTGTGGGCCACGGGGCTGTAGCCAATGGTATTCATGAAACGGTTGCGGCTGCTCAGCCAATACCCCAGATTACCCCAGGTGTGATGGGAGCCACTGCCGTTCATGATGGAACCCGGTCCGTGAGTTTGTTTGACTCTCTGGATTTCTCCGGCCACAATGTTAAGGGCTTCGTCCCAGCTGATGCGCTGGTATCCAGAGGTCCCTCTGTTCTGGCAGTTGCGCTCTCCATGGGGATTAAAATCCACTCGTTTCATGGGATAGAGCAGGCGGTCCGGGGAGTAGATCAGGGATTTCAGTGCAAGAACATAGGGGCTCAGGGTGCCCTTACGGGGTGGGGTGAACTGTCTGCCCCGGGCTGAGATGGTCCAGGGTTGTGCATCTTCTTTATCAAATTCAATGGGGGTGATGCGGATGATTTTATCGTCCTTGACGTGGACGAACACCGGGCCGCCATTGGTGTTGCTGGTGTAGCGCATGACACCGTTTTTAAGGGGGGTGCCAAAATCTTTGGGGGAATCAAATTTTTCCACCATGGTAAGGGTCTGCATAAACCAGATGGTCAGTTCATCCGGGCCTTCCACTTCGATGTGAAAGTTTTTCATGGCATGGATCTGCACATGCATGTTGCTTCTGCGCAGCATCAGATATACGGCGGTGGGGGCATCCAGGAAGGTCATGGTGACATCCACATCCAGGGAAACGGTGCTGGTGCTGGAGATACTTCCATTTTTTAAATAAAAGGTGCGGCCAATGGTATTGTCCTTGATTTTTATCTGGGCCGTTAAATTTTTTTCTTTCAGTCGTTTTTTAAAGGCAGGGTCCAGAAGGCTCCTGATTTTAAGCGCCAGGCCCAAACTAAAAAGCATCAGCCTTAACAGATGGGGGCCTGTGACAACGAGCAGCGACTGCATTGATTTTCTTATTATTCCCATGGTGGATCTCCTTCCCGGGGGGGATGTGTGTATTTTGTTACTCGATATTCCAGTTGTCGGAGTTGATTGTTGAAAAACGGGTACTTGAGCATCGAGTGCTACATACAAAGAATGGTTAAATTTATACTTAGCAAATATCGTGCCACGAATTTTAAACTCGTAAAAACAGATGTTTATAAATAATGATTGACACAAACCACCGTATTCGGTTATCTATATGCCCATATATGGTTATTTGAAAGATATACGCCCATATATGGTGAAATTTTGACGGTGCACTGGACTTTGCTTGCCTGGGGGTAAATTCAATTGTTTCCAAGGGATGTGGGATCTTCTCCATTGGCATGATCTCCTGGTGTTCCGAGCTTGCATGGATTGGGTTCCCATTGTCTGTCACACAAGCCTGACAGCGTCTCACGGAAGTCACTCCCTGAAAACGGATCATTGAGATCAAGGATCTATCTCCATGGATAAAGAAAATTTTTTTCGAAAAGCCACCCTGCTCATATGCAGCAGTCTTGATATTGATGTTGCATTAAGCCGGTGCAGATCCTACATTTCCCAATACCTGCCCGCAGATAAAATATATCTCAACATCTATGAACCCGGCAAAGGGCAGCTTCGGTATGTGGCAAAGGCAGATGCAAAGGGGGGGGAGAAGATGGAGACAACCATACAGCTTCCCCGGGAGCTGATCCATTCCATTGAAAGCGGTGAACGGCTGACCAGTTCCATGATCATTAACCGCCCTGAGCAGGACCCCATGGGGCGCATCATCACCCGGGAATTGAATCTCGGGGAGTACTCGTTTATTGCCTTGCGCCTGCACATTGAAGTGGAACGTCTGGGGGTGATTGATCTTTTTGCCAAAGGGGTGGATCGATTTACGGAAGAGCACCTGAAACTGTTTTCCCTTTTAAAAGAGCCCTTTGCCATTGCCATGGCCAAT
>JASFYZ010000168.1:0-5456 GCA_045046665.1 Desulfobacterium sp. | reverse complement strand
CCTATCTGGTGGGCAGTGACCCTGAAAAAAGAGATACCTCAACGGTGTTTCAAAACTGGGCACTTTTTCCCCATAAAACCGTCAGTGAAAATGTGGGGTTTGGATTAACAATGCGCAAGGTGGCCAAACCCGTCATCAAACAAGAGGTGGCCAAATACCTTGAAATGATGGGCCTTGATGAATTTGGCGACAGGTTTCCCAACCAGCTCAGCGGCGGGCAGAAACAGCGGGTGGCCCTGGCCAGGGCCTTGATTGTAAAACCTGCTGTGCTGCTTTTGGATGAACCGTTGAGCGCACTGGATCTGAAATTACGGCAACAGATGCGTTTTGAGATCAAACGCATACAGAAGCGTCTCAAGGTAACCACCATTTTTGTCACCCATGACCAGACCGAGGCCCTGGCCATGGCAGACCGCATCGTTATCATGAACAACGGCCGCATAGAACAGATTGGCAGCCCCACGGACGTCTACTTTCATCCCAAAACAAAATTTGTTTCCGATTTTATTGGTGAGATGAATTTTCTGCCGGCAAAACTGGTCACAAGAAACGAGGAAAGAGCCACCATAGCCCTTTCTCAAAGCTGCCAGATGAACATTCCCTGTCTTGATGCATCAAAGCTCACCGATAATTTGGTGGTGGGCATCCGGCCGGAAAAACTCTTTGTCAAAAGAGAGCCCATGCCCACCAACGGCGGGGTGATGCTTGAGGGGAATGTGGAAGAGATCACCTTTTTAGGGCAGCTGTTGCGGTTTCACATCACCTTTGGGGAAAACATGATGATCGTGGACGATTTTGGCGGGGTGAACCGTGCCCTTCGGTATCAAAAAGCCGACAAAGTATACATGGAGATTAATCCCAAAGACTGCCTTCTTATGCCAGAACACGGTGAGACGCTGTAAACAGACCGGAGAATAAAATGGAAAGTGCCATGAAAAAAAACAGCTGGCTGGAAAAAATCCACGAAATCTATCGAAAAAATCGATTTCTCATGGTGTTCATACCAGCCATCGTCCTTGTTACATTTTTCTTTTTCGTCCCCATCCTCTCTTTGCTTCGCATCAGTTTTTTTAAATATGTAGAGATGGGCGTCTTTGACTCTTCTTTTACCCTGCAGAACTATGTCAAGTTCCTCACCGACCCCTTTTACCTGCAGGTCATATGGTATACGGTCAAGATTGCCCTCTCGGTCACCGTGATCTGTCTGCTCTTCGGATACCCTGTAGCCTATTACATCTCCTGCATGACGGGAAAATGGAAAATGCTCCTGCTCCTCTTGCTCATAATCCCCCTTTGGACCAATCTGATTGTGCGCATCTACGGGTGGTTTGTCATCCTTGGCAGGCAGGGGTTATTGAATTCTGTTCTCTTGTCCATGAACGTCATAGAGGAACCCATATCCATGGTTTTCACAACCACATCGGTGATAATCGGCCTCTTGGACAATGTGTTTCCCTGGACCCTGCTTATCATGATCAGCGTCATGGAGGGCATTGAGTGGCCCATCATTGAAGCGGCAAGGGATCTGGGCGCCAGCAGACTTAAGACCTTCTATGAAATTACCTTTAAGCTCAGCCTTCCCGGCGTGGCCGTTGCCGGATTGTTCGCCTTTGTCTGGTCGGTGGGAGAGTATGCCGTACCGTCACTTCTTGGCTCTTCATCACAAAGAACCATCTCCATTGAAATCGCAGACCAGATGTTAAACATGTTAAACTGGCCCTTTGGTGCCAGCATGGCATTTGTGCTTTTTGCCATCAGTGTCTCTGTTTTATTAATCAACAACTGGCTTTCCAGTCGTTCCAACATCGCACGGTGATGCCGTTTTCGGTTGAAGGGGTAAAGAAAATGAAGAAAAAACTGGATTTACCGACAATCTTTCTGTTTTTAATAACCATGGGGGTGCTGGGTTTTATTTTAACCCCCATCTGGATCACCGTGGCCGTATCCTTTAACCAGGGCAATTATATTGTCTTTCCCCCCACCGGTTTCTCGTTTCGCTGGTACCAGGAATTTTTCAATGACTATTCATGGATGATGGCCTTTAAAAACAGTTTGTGGGTTGCAACTGCCACCATGATCATCTCAACGGCCGTGGGGGTACTGTCCGCTCTTGGGTACATGCGAAAAAAATTCCCGGGCCGTAATTTGATCAACCTTATCATCATGATGCCCTTTTTAGTCCCGGGCATCATTATCGGCATCTGCCTGCTCATCTTCTTAAATAAAATTAATCTCAGCGGTACCTATGCTGCAGTAGTCATTGGCCATTGTCTCTGGGGAATTCCCACGGTTTTTTTACTGGTACAGGCGGTGCTGGCGGGATATGATTTTAACATTGAAGATGCGGCAAGGGATCTCGGGGCTGGCCCCATCAAGACCTTTTTCACCATCACCCTGCCCTGCATCCGCACCGGCGTCTTCACCGCCATGATTTTTTCGTTTATCACCTCCTTTGGCGAATTCAACATTGCCCTTTTTGTCACAGATCCCCACACCATGACCATGCCGGTGCAGATCTGGAACTCGCTCAAGTATGAGGTGACCCCCATTGTGGCGGCGGTATCCACGGTGATGATCTTTTTTACCCTGCTGGGCATTGGTATTGGTGCCAAGTTTGTCGGTGTTAAAAAAATCACCGAAATGTAAAGGATCTATCCATGACATTTCCCCATAGAGATTCGTTAATCAACATCGTTGGCCCTGAAAATTTCAGTGATGCCCCGGAAGATCTGCTGACCTATTCCCAGGATGCCACCAGTACCCCCTATCTGCCCCATGCCGTGGTGGTTCCCACCACCGTGGCCCAGATTTCACAAGTAATGGCATTTGCCAATCCGCACAAGGTACCGGTGATCCCCCGGGGGGCGGGCACCGGATATACCGGCGGTGCCCTGGCAAGTTCCGGCGGCATTATTCTATTAATGGATCGCTTCACCAAAATTCTGGAAATCGATACAAAGAACATGTACGCCATTGTGGAACCCGGTGTTATAACGGCCCAACTTCACAGGGCCGTGGAAGAAAAACAGCTATTCTATCCCCCGGATCCAGCCAGTATGAATGTATCCACCATCGGCGGCAATATTGCAGAAAATGCCGGTGGCATGCGGGCCGTTAAATATGGTGTCACACGGGATTATGTCATGGGGCTTGAGGTGGTGCTGCCTTCAGGCCAAGTGGTGACCACCGGTTCCAAATGCATCAAGGATGTGGTGGGGTATGATCTCACGACCCTTTTTGTGGGATCCGAAGGGACCCTTGGTATTATCACCCGGGCCATATTAAAACTCATCCCCCTGCCAGAAGCACGACAAACCATGACGGCAGCCTTTCCAAGCCTGAACCAGGCAGCAGAAACCGTGGTGGACATCATTGGCAGCCGGGTGGTGCCCTCGGCCCTGGAGTTCATGGACAAACACTGCATCCGTGCGGTGGATAAGTTTCTAAAGGTGGGGCTGCCCCAGGATGCCCAAGGATTTTTGCTCATTGAAACCGATGGGTTTGCATCGGAACTACCCCATGCCATGGGAAAAATATCCGCCATTTGTAAGCGCAACGGGGCCATGGATATCCGCATTGCCGCCGATGAAAACCAACGGCAGCGGCTGTGGAAAATACGCCGGTCTATCTCTGCTGCCACCAGTTGTTTTCCCATAAGGGGGGACGGCGAAGATCTGGTGGTGCCCCGCACACGCATACCCGATATCATTGGCAAGATGGACGGCATCTGTGAAAAGTATGGGCTTTTTGCCATCAATTTCGGCCATGCGGGTGACGGCAACATCCATGTCAGCCTGGTGGAAAAGAACGGGGCAGTAGACATGGACAAGGTCAATGCGGCAAGCGCTGAAATTCTCAAGGAAGCGGTGAAAATGGAAGGCCGCATCGCCGCTGAACACGGCATCGGCATCGTAAAAAGAGACAAAATCGGATTCAACATTGATCCCGCCACCATGGACCTTATGAGAAGCATGAAACAAACCATGGATCCCAATAACATTCTCAATCCGGGGAAAATTTTTTCCTTTTCCCAGGCCTCCAAACTGTGAAAATATCTGTGAGGTTTTAAATGAACAAAAAGACCCATGGGCTGAAGGCCCTTCACCAGATCTCAGAGGAACTTGATAAATGTGCCCGATGTGGTGAGTGTCGTTCCGTATGTCCGATCTTCCATGAGCTGGGATGGGAAAAATATTCAGCCCGGGGAAAGGTGGCTTTGACTCGGGCGGTTTTAAATGGAGAGCTTGAACCCACAGACTCCTATAAAGCAGTGATCAACAACTGCCTTTTATGCCTTGCCTGTGTTGAAAATTGCGGCAGTGGTGTCAGGATGGACCACATCATCACGGCAGCCAGGAGTGAACTGAACCAGGACCGTGGACTTCCCCCCATAAAAAAGATTGCCCACAAACTGCTCTCAAGCGGTGAACAGCTCATGGACACACTTGCCATGGGAGGCTCTTTTGCCCAATATCTGCTTTTCCAGCGGCTCCCCAGGGAAAGTGGGCTCAAACGTCGATTCCCCCTGCCCTTGCTGGAAAAGAACAGATATCTTCCCGCACTTACCCACCGTTCTTTTCGCAACAAGATGCCGGAAATAAATGGGGTCAGAAACCCTGACCAGACGGTGCTATTTTTCACCGGGTGCCTTATAAATTACGTTTATCCTTCCATCGGCCAGTCCGTTGTCAAGGTTCTCAACCATTTTGGCACGAATGTGATTATACCGCGTCTTCAAAATTGCTGCGGTGCCCCCGCCGAGGTGGGGGGGGATCTTTTAACCACAAAACAACTTGCCCAAAAAAACATTGATGCCCTTTGGGCACATCCCCATGATATTGTCACCGCCTGTGCTTCCGGGGGCCATATGCTGAAGAATATCTATCCAAGCCTTTTCGACAAAGGGGAGCTCTATTATTCCCGGGCCATCTCCGTTGCCAGCAGAACCTACGACATTACAGAGTATCTTGTGAAAAAGATTGGCCTGCACCGGATCCGGCAAACCATAAAAGAGTCCCCCGGGCAGCGCGTCACCTACCACGACCCCTGCCACCTTGTCAGGGGGCAGGGCATCGCAGACGAACCGCGCCGATTATTGCGTGCCGCCTTTGCCAACGGATATGTTGAAATGGAGGATGCTAATCGATGCTGCGGTTCCGGCGGCACCTACGGGCTCACCCACAGAAATACCTCCCTTAAAATTCTGGACAAAAAAACCAGTAATATTGTGGATTCAAAGGCAGACATCGTGGCCACGGCCTGCCCTGGCTGTATGATTCAGCTCAAGGATGGTGTGATGCAAAAAGGCAGCCACATCGAAGTCCACCACGTAATGGAGCTCATCTTTCAGCAACTTTTAAAGCAAAAGGGATAGGCTCATGTCGTGTTTCAGGGTCTTTTTAAACGCAACCACTTTAACTGTCTGAATTTATTTAAAATATGGTAAATTTTTTAAA
>JASFYZ010000167.1:0-11299 GCA_045046665.1 Desulfobacterium sp. | reverse complement strand
CCACTTCAAATTAAATAAGGAATTACGCCATTGTTATGTGTAATTGGTGGACTCACCCCCCTGCCCGTTTCACCTTATAACCCAGTCCAACAAGCATTTTTTCCAGAACATCCCGGTGGTCTCCCTGGATTTCAATGATGCTGTTCTTCACGCTTCCGCCACTCCCACACTTTTGTTTAAGGGATTTCCCCAGTTTTTTAAGCCCTTCACTGTCCAATGGAATACCGGTGATAAGGGTCACCCCCTTTCCCTTACGCCCTTTGGTCTCCCGCATTAATCTGACAATGCCATCATTTTTGGGTATCCTAATTTTTTTTTTGCAGACACATTTTCCCATGGGGTTATTGCATTGGGGACACATTTTTCCAAACTCCGTGGAATACACCAGCCCCCCATCATTGATATTCATTTTTTTTACCATATTTATACCTTTATTTTTGAGTCACACATTCAATTCATGGACATAACCAAGATTCTTGTCTTAATTTTTAAAACCGCTACTTTTATATTTCTGGTCAGCCCTCCCAATGCGTGATAAATAAGGTTTGTGAAATATGGGGATTGATCATAACGTCGGCCACCTTGTGGTAAAAAATTAATAATTAAAAATAGATTCTTTTATTACAGATCTTTACGACGATTGCAAATCCATATCCAGTATAATGGCCCATCTTATGATCAACTCCCAACTTTAATAAAAGGAGCGCACATCAACAAAGAACACAAAAAGATAAGACGGCAAAAAAGCATGCTGGCTGTAAATGTGGGTTTAGTGGCCAATACTTTTCTGGCCTTGCTGAAAACCACCATCGGCATATTCGGTCATAGCCCAGCACTTCTGGCAGATGGCATAAACTCCACTTCAGATGTCGCTTATGGCATTGCTGTTAATATATTCATGCGGCTGTCGGGAAAACCAGCAGACAATGAACACCCCTATGGCCATGAACAGCTCGAAAGCATTGCCGCTGTGGTGGTGGGGGCTTTTGTCATTACCACTGCCATTGCTATTTTCTGGAACAGCATTAATAGCATTTATGAAACCCTCACAGCCCCGACAATCTCCCAGGGGGCAAGCATACAGGCCCTATGGGTGGCCCTGTTCACTGTGGGATTAAAATTGATTCTCACCGTCTGGACCCGATCCATTGGTAAACAGACAAAAAACAGCGCAGTCACTGCCCTGGCAGCCGATCACCGCAACGATGTGTTTGCCTCAATGGCAGCCACTTTCGGTATTTTCTTCGGTCGCATGGGCTATGCCTGGATTGATCCCCTGGCCGGGGCAGTGGTTTCTCTTATTATCCTGCACACAGGCATTGAAATTCTCCGGGATGCCGCAGGAGAACTCATGGACACGGTGCCGGGCCAGGCCCTGGGGCAGCAAATGAAAATACTCATTACCCCGGTCAGCGGCGTAGACCAGGTAGAGGAAATAAAGACCCATCGGTTCGGCCCCTATCTTGTGGCTAATATAACCATTGGGGTTAATGCCAACCTCACCGTGGCCCAGGGGGATCACATTGCCACACAAGTGGAAAAAATTCTACTCAATGATATCGAGCCCATGAGGCGGGTCCATGTTCATTACCATCCCACACGGGAATCTATTCCATTAAACCGCACTGGAGCTTGACCATGGGCGCATTTCCATTTGTAGGGGTTTTTTCCAAAATGGAGCCCATTGCTCCCGCAAGTGCAAACTAAAAAATGAAGAATGCCAAATATACAGTGCAATAACGAAAAGCATGTGCCCAGGCACTCGCAAAAAGGGCTACCCACTTAAGGCGGGACACTTTTTTAACATGAAATTTTGGAAAGGCCTGTGAAATGGACCTTGCAAATAAAATGATGATTGAAACTGTCCCAACTTATGGCGGTAGCCCAAAAAAGGGTTTAAAAATGCAAATTTACCAATACCCCTCACAAGAGGGAGAAAAAAAAGTTAATGACACCATAGAAAGGGGCCTTGGCTACACACAAGCGGATTACAATAATGTGGAAGCCTATATAAAGAATGTTAAAGAAAGGGGAGATGAGGCACTGGTGGCCTACACCCAGAAATTTGACTCCAGCGCCATCACCCAGGAAAATCTCAAAGTCAGCGAGGAAGAGTTCAGCCAGGCCATGGAAAAGGTGGATAGCTCTTTTTTAAAAGCCCTGGATCGTGCTGTGGTCCAGTTGACACAGTTCCACCAACAGCAGAAAGAAAAATCATGGATTGATACCCCCAGACAGGGCGTGATGGTGGGACAATTGGTAAGACCGGTGGATGCAGCAGGAATATATGCCCCCGGTGCCCAAGGGGGCAAAACCCCTCTGGTTTCATCAGTGCTCATGGGCGGCATCCCGGCCAAGGTAGCAGGGGTTGAAACCCTTGTTCTGATGACACCTCCCATGGCCGATGGCACCATCAACCCCCACATGCTGGCAGCGGCAAAGAAAGTGGGGATTGACCAGGTTTTCAAGGCCGGAAGTGCCTGGGCCATTGCAGCCCTGGCCCATGGTACAGAGCAGGTGCCCCGGGTGGATGTCATCGTGGGTCCCGGCAATATTTATGTCACCCTGGCCAAAAAGATTGTCTCCGGCACCGTGGGCATTGATATGATTGCTGGCCCCAGTGAAATTCTTATCATTGCAGACAAAGACGCAGACCCCGAGTTCCTGGCAGCCGATCTTCTCTCCCAGGCGGAACATGATGTCATGGCCTCGGCCATTCTAATCACGGACTCAAAGGAACTGGCCACCGCCACCCAACAGGCCGTTAAGGAACAGCTCCAAAACCTTTCCCGCAAGGATATAGCCACCCAGTCCATGGAAAATTATGGGGCAGCCCTGGTGGTCCCCGATATCCAGACAGCCATTGATCTTGCCAACCGCCTGGCACCGGAGCACCTGGAACTTGTGATTAAAGAACCCTTTGAATACATTGACCGTATCAGAAACGCCGGGGCTATCTTCATTGGTCCTTATACACCAGAACCGGTGGGAGATTACATTGCCGGTCCCAACCATGTATTACCCACGGCGGGAACGGCACGGTTCTCTTCCGCCCTTTGCGTGGACAACTTCACTAAAAAAAGCAGCCTTATCAACTATTCCCGGGCAGCATTCATGGCAGAGGCCGATGATATCATCACCCTGGCGGAAACCGAAGGACTGGATGCCCATGCCCATGCCATAAAAGTCAGAAGAAAAGGGTAAGGGAGTTGGCCGATTTCAAAATACCGCTTATATCCAACCGTCCCAGGATTGGTGACATGAATACGTTTATAACTGGTATATCAAGATAGACTGACTCCCTAAAGGGTGTGATGCCCAGCAGAATCACTGATTTCCAAATCCATTCTGCTCACCGCAGTCCGGGCATTCCCAGGTAATACCATTGCATGTCATTCCCCACACGTTCTCATACATGCAGTGCTGGCACATGGAAAATCCACACCGACAGTTCCAGCAAAATCCAAATTCTCTGCCACAGCAGTGGCAGAGATGTATTTTTTTACTGCGCCTTTTTTCCTTTCGTGATTGAGGTGCCTCAGTCATATTTTCTCCTATTACTCGATGTTCAAATTTTTTAGGCAGATTGCTGGAAAAACAAAACAATGTTTATACAGTTTTTAAGCAATCTTTGTCAAAGAATATACCCATCCACTTGTCTTTTTATGGCTTTTCTGGGGTGGGTCATAACATCGGCCAGTAATCATAATTGGTGGAGCAATAAGGTCAGGCTTGTGTTATTGGAGGCTAAGGCTTTTATCAGGCTCCATGCTTTTGGCAACAACCTGTGTTTAGAGACAAAATCAAATAAAAGTATAAAATCCCAAATGCCGTGGACTCTCCACAAGGAATATATACACCCATGAACAAAAAAAAGATCTTTTTCATTGACGGCAGTGCCTATCTCTACCGGGCATTCCATGCCATCCGCAATTTGTCAAATTCCAAGGGACTTCCCACCAATGCCACCTTTGGGTTCACCCGGATGCTTTTAAAACTGATCAAAGAGGAAAATCCGGAATACATCGCCCTGTTTTTTGATGTTAAAGGTCCCACTTTCCGCCATCAGATGTACGACCAATACAAGGCCAACCGCCCCCCCATGCCCGAAGAGATGGCCCAGCAGATCCCCTATATTAAGCAGATGATAACGGCCTTTGGTATTCCCATTGTGGAAAAACAAGGATTTGAAGCCGATGATCTGATAGGGACCTGTGCCCGCCTGGCCGAAGAAAGTGGTTTTTCCACCGTCATGGTCACCGGTGATAAGGACTTTATGCAGCTGGTCACCGATCATTGCGTTATCTACGATCCCATGAAGGACAAAACCATTGATAAGGCAACCATTCAGGCTGAGTTCAATCTCACCCCCGCCCAAATCATTGACATGCTGGGGCTGGCGGGTGATACCGCAGACAATATCCCCGGGGTTCCCGGTGTGGGGCCCAAAACCGCCATGAAGCTGTTGGAAGCCCATGGCAGCGTCCAGGGAATCTATGATCATTTAGATGAGTTGAAAGGAAAAAAAGCACTGCACAAAAAGCTCTCTGATAACAGGGAACAGGCTTTTTTAAGTCTACGTCTGGTGACCATTGATAAGCACGTGGAAATTCCTTTTCAAATTGAAGCGTTTAAAGCCGTTGCCCCGGACAATGATGCCCTTTCCTCCCTGTTCCAGGAACTTGAATTCAGGCAACTTCAAAAGGAGTTTACCCCAGAACCGGAACCCATGGAAAAAACCTATGTCTGTCTCACGGACCTGAAAAAGATCAAACAGCAACTGAACCGCCTCAAAAAGGCTGATATTTTTGCCATTGACACCGAAACCACCTCTAAACACCCCATGCGTGCAGAACTTGTGGGTATCTCTTTTGCCCATGAGCCACACAAGGCATATTATATCCCCGTGGGTCATGTGGCCTTTGGCAATGAAAAATTTGAACAGCCAGATCGCCAGGCGGTCCTGGATCTTATCAAACCGATCCTGGAAGACGCAGCCATACCCAAAGTGGGGCAGAACATCAAATACGATTATATTGTGCTTTCCCGGTGTGGCATTTCCATGCAGGGCATGGTCTTTGATACCATGATTGCCTCTCACCTGCTCAACCCCTCTCATCGGGGCCACAGTCTGGATCAGATTGCCCTGGACCTGTTGGGCCATAAAACAATCAAATACGAAGAGATGGTGGGCAAGGGGAAAAATAGAATCACCTTTAACGAGGTGGAAATTGAAAAGGCCGTGGACTATGCGGCAGAGGATGCAGACATCACCCTTCTGGCATACCATATTTTGGAAAAACGTATCCGGGAAAATGGTCTTAATGCCCTGATGAAGGAGATTGAGATACCCCTGGTGCCGGTGCTGGCCCGCATGGAAATGAATGGTATCCGGGTGGACACAGAGAAACTGTCCGATCTGTCCCAAAGCTTTGAACAGGAGATGTTCATCATTGAGGAGGAAATATTCTCCCTGGCTGGCGAACGGTTTAATGTCAACTCATCCCAGCAATTGGGTACCATTCTTTTTGAAAAGCTCAAACTCCCCACCCAGAAAAAGACCAAAAAAAAGACGGGATACTCAACGGATATTGACGTATTGACAAAACTTGCCCAATCCCACGAACTTCCGGCCCTGATATTGCGCTATCGCTCCCTTGGTAAGTTGAAATCCACCTATACCGACGCATTACAACTGCTGGTTCACCCGAAAACCCACCGGATACACACCTCGTTTAACCAGAGCATCACCGCCACAGGACGGCTGAGCAGCTCCGAACCCAATCTACAGAACATCCCCATCCGCACCCCGGAAGGCAAAGAGATCAGAGCCTCGTTTATTCCAGAAAAAGGACAGGTGCTGGTGGCGGCGGACTACTCCCAAATTGAGCTGCGCATCCTGGCCCATTGCGCAGAAGATGCCATTTTAATTGATGCCTTTACCCATGATGAAGACATCCACACCCGGACGGCAGCAGAGGTGTTCAACACCTTACCGGGATTTATCACTCCAGAACTGCGTCGCCAAGCCAAGGCTATTAATTTTGGCATTGTGTATGGCATGGGGGCATTTAAGCTGGGAAAAGAGCTGGAGATCAGCCGGAAAATGGCACAAACATACATTGATAACTACTTTGAGCGGTACGCCGGGGTCAAGACCTACATCGACACCACCATTGCCACGGCCCGGGAAACCGGAGAGGTTGTAACGCTTCTGGGCAGAAAACGACGGCTGGACGACATCAATGCCGCCAATGCCAACATGCGGGGATTTGCAGAAAGAATGGCCATTAACACCCCCATCCAGGGCAGTGCCGCAGATCTGATCAAACTTGCCATGATCCGCATGGAAAAAGCGTTGACAGAAAAAAATATGGCATCACGAATGCTTTTGTCCGTGCACGATGAAATTCTTTTTGAGGTGCCGGAAAAAGAGTTAGAAGCCCTTATGAGCCTTGCAAAGGAGGTGATGGAGAACGTGTTTGAGCTCAAGGTTCCCCTGAAGGTCAACATTGATGCCGGAAGCAACTGGGCCGAGGCCCATTGATCCACTACTCCTGTGATTCTGGAGGTACAGAGTCTTCCTTCAAAGCGCCTTTAACGGTCTCTGATACTGTTCGGTGAAGATCGACAAAGGACTCATGAATGCTGGTGGGGGAAAGCCTACCCATCTCAATGAATTTAACCACAATTTCTTTGGTGGTTCTCAGTATTTGTTCGTCTATTGATTTCATGCTTTATCTGATATCAGAGAAATCAATGCGGGTCAAATATTTCTACTGGTTTCAGTTGTCATGGCTTCAAAAATGGTTATACTGACAATGGTCAGGTTTTTTTATCAACAACATTCTTCATCCCAAGGATATGGATTTTTAATGGAAGCAAATGAGCAGAACAAAGAAAATATGATTGACAGAATCTCCTTCAATGGCAAAAAGATCACCCTTATAGGCACCGCCCATGTCTCCCGGGAAAGTGCAAGGCTTGTCAAGGAGATTATCCATGAAGAAAAGCCGGATACCGTGTGTGTGGAGCTCTGTCATTCCAGGCTGAAATCCATCCAGGACAACGATAACTGGCGCAACATGGACATTGTCAATGTGATCAAAGAAAAAAAGGCCATGCTGCTCTTAATGAACCTGATGCTGGCCTCTTTCCAAAAAAAAATTGCAGAAAAATTTGACATCAAACCGGGACAGGAGATGATCAATGCCGTTGAGGCAGCAGCGGAAGAAGGGGCAACCCTTATTCCCGCAGACCGGGAAATCCAGGTGACCCTGACCCGGGTATGGCGCAGCATGGGGCTCTGGGAAAAACTAAAGCTGATGTTTCAGCTCATGCTCTCCATGGGCAGCTCCGATGAGATCACCGAAGAGGAGATTGAGCAGATGAAACAAGAAGATCTTCTCCAGACCCTGCTGGCTGACGTGAAAAAATCCCATCCCATCATGGAAAAGGTTCTCATTGCAGAGCGGGATCAATTCCTTGCGGCAAAAATCAGCAATGCCCCAGGGGATCACATTGTTGCCGTGGTGGGGGCCGGACATGCCCCGGGCATAAAGAAACATCTGGCCCCGGAAACCCCCATAAATACGGATTCCCTCACCGACATCCCACCCGCAGGAAAATTAGGCAGGGTCTTAAAATGGTTGATTCCCGGTGCCATTATTGCACTCATGGCACTGGGCTTTTTTATGAAGGGCGCTGAAGCTGGCACAGATATGATCTGGATGTGGATTGCGGCCAATGGTATTTTTGCTGGCATCGGAGCCATTGCGGCCCTGGCCCATCCTTATACCATTATTTCCGCCATTGTGGCAGCCCCATTAACCTCCCTGAACCCCATGATAGCAGCAGGCTGGGTATCAGGCCTTGTGGAAGCCGTGTCCAGAAAACCCAAGGTAAGGGATCTGGAGTCCATCCCCGATGATATCCTCTCCATAAAAGGATTCTGGCGCAATAATGTAACACGGATTCTGCTTGTGGTGGTGTTCACCAATCTTGGGAGCACCATTGGCACCATGACGGCCATCCCCTTGATGCTCAAGGTGATCAATTAGTTCAAAAAAGGGGCAATGGCTGGTACCCCCCTTTGCCCCCAGGACCTTAGATTTGGAAAGTCTATTTCTGTCCCTTTAACTTTGTTAGATTCTATTTTCAGCAAATTTCTGGATACATTCCGGATAAAGTTCCCACTCCAGGTTCAGCCCTTTTTTTTTAATACTTTCCAGGGTATCCTCATCGGTTATCTGAAAGGCTCGCTGTCCAATGATGGGACCCGTGTCCTCTCCATAATCAATAAAATGAACGGTGCAGCCCCCCACCTTGCACCCATAACGAAAGGTATCCCCATACCCGTCAGTTCCAGGAAATGAGGGCAGGAGAGCCGGATGAATATTCATAATTTTCCACTTGCCAGGCACAGTGTTCATAAGATCAATAAAATAGGGGGTCAGGGTACGCATGAACCCCGCCAGCACCAGTAAATCAATGTCATAGGGAAGGATGTAATCCAGAAGTGCCTTTTCGGCAATGGCCCGGGATCGCAGAAACGCATTGACCTTTTCACTGTCCGCCGGGGCAGGAAAAAGCGTCTGGCGGCTTCGAACGGCTTCCAGGTCAAAATTTCCGGGTAATGCCAGGACTCCAGGGTCTTTTTTCAGTTTTCTAACAATTTTCCCATAATCCACCACAAAGGTGTCAATGCCCGCATTCCTGGCCCGATCAAGCCCCTTTGCACCAGGTGTGTCAGATCCGGTGAACAACAATGTTGCATCAATGCTACCCGTTGAACAGGCATCAATGATGGCCTGGAGATTGGTCCCTCCCCCTGATATCAATGCGCCAATCTTTATTTTTTTACCCATTATTTTATCATCTCCTCTTTGTTATCTATTACATACTTCAATGACAATTCCCAAACCTGACCCAATTGTCTCCCCCATTATAATTTAGAACCAGGCCTGTTCTTTCATTTATTGACAAAGTAAAACCGAAACCCTATATTTACAGACAGTTTTTGGACCTGGTTCTAAATTCAGCCACTTTGGGGTGGATAAGGCTTGCATTATTGGCGTCCATGTTGAGATTTACCATTATGCCTCGCTGTTGTCAAAAGTATAGAGTATGTTAAATATTCAGACTCTAATTCCACCCGTGGCACCCCTTTTGGCCGGGATGGCCAGTATAAAACCAGGCCCCAGTTTTTCTCTAACCCAAATTTAGGAGACAGGTTGATGGCGGAAAATATAGTTGAGATAGACGATGATTCCTTTGAAAAGGCAGTTCTAAAGGCAGACAATCCCGTAATGGTGGATTTCTGGGCCCCTTGGTGCGGTCCCTGCCGGGCTATTGGCCCCATTGTGAATGAACTGGAAGGGGTTTATGGTGAAAAAATGAACTTTGTCAAAGTCAACGTGGATGAAAATCCCCTTACCCCAAGCAAATACGGCATCAAGGCCATCCCCACCCTGATTTTCTTTAAAAATGGTGAAGTGGCGGAACAGATCACCGGCATGGTGGCCAAGGGAAAACTTGAAGAAACAATCAAGGGTATTCTCCAGGAGGGATAATGGCCAACACAGATTATGATGTAATTATCATCGGCGGAGGACCTGGCGGGCTCACCGCTGGAATGTATGCGGCAAGGGCAAGGCTCAATGCCGTATTGTTTGAAAAAGCCGCTCCCGGGGGTCAGGTGATCGTGACGGACTGGGTGGAAAACTATCCAGGGTTCCCCGAGGGCATTACGGGTTACGATCTGGGTGAAAAAATGGTTACCCAGGCTAAGACCCTTGGCCTCACCATTGAGTCCGAAGAGATTACCTCCATGACGCTTTCCAAGGACGAAAAAACACTTCACCTTGGCAGTGGCAGAACGGTTACCGCCCACACGGTTATCATTGCCTCCGGGGCCTCCCCCAGAAAGCTTGATGTTGGAGAAGCCAATTTCATGGGAAAAGGGGTCTCTTTTTGTGCCACCTGTGACGCACCCTTTTTCCGTGACAAGGTTCTTGTGGCGGTGGGGGGCGGAGATACGGCGGTCCAGGAAGCCATCTATCTCACCAAATTTGCCACTAAGGTATATCTGGTACACCGACGGGACGAACTTCGGGCCACCAAAGTTCTCCAGGAACGGGCACTGAAAAACGACAAGATTGAAATGATATGGGACTCCGTTGTAACGGGGATGGATGGTCTTTTTAGTGTTGAAAATGTCCATATACAGAATGTAAAAACCCAGGCCCAGACCACCATCAAGGCGGATGGCTGTTTTATCTGGGTGGGAACAACCCCTAACACCGCCTATGTGAAAGACAGTGTTAAAACCGACGAAGGTGGATTTATCTTCACCGACACCCACATGGAAACATCTGTCCCGGGTGTCTATGCTGTGGGGGATGTAAGAACCACCCCCCTGAAACAGATCACAACCGCTGTGGGGGATGGTGCCATTGCAGCCATGTCTGCCGAGCACTTCATTGAGAACCTGAAGGATGTAAAATGAGAATTGCCTCTGTTGTCATGATCACCCTCTTTTTCTTCTCCTTTACGGGTTGTTCGTGGTTTAACGAGCCTGATCGAGAAATGGAAAAAAGTGCCCAGACCCTTGTGAATGAGGGAACCTCAGATTACAGAGAAGGAAACTACCGGGAGGCCATCCGTTCTTTTACCACGTTGAGGGACTGGTACCCTTTCAGCAAATACGCCATCCTGGCGGAGCTGAAAATTGCCGATTCCCATTATAAGCTGGACTCCTATGAAGAAGCCATTCCAGCGTATCAGGAATTTGAGAATCTGCACCCGAGAAATGAAGCCATCCCCTTTGTCATCTACCGCATCGGCATGTGCTGGTACAAAGAAATACGATCTGTAGACAAAGACCAGACATCTGCGGCCAAAGCCATGGCTGAATTCCAGCGACTGATTGAGAGGTTCCCCAAGGATCCCCTCAGTGTCAAGGCGAAAAAAAAGATCAACCGATGCAAAGAAAGCCTGGCAGGACACGAGGCCTATGTGGCGGATTACTATTTAAGAACAAAGCAATACAAAGCGGCATTGAAACGGTATGAATCTATTTTCGCCGTCTACCCTGGGACACAATTCGGCAAAAAAGCATTGAAAAACATTGCCCTGTGCAAGGAAAAAATCAATCAAGAATAGGTTTAAAACCTGGTTTTCCTTTACATTCCGTTATTTTTATTGTATAAAATTTTGTTTTAAAATTGAAGGGAATTTGTTTCAATAACAGGCAGTAGCGGTGAGCCTGCCACAACAAAAATGAAAAAGAGTATCAAAA
>JASFYZ010000166.1:0-4442 GCA_045046665.1 Desulfobacterium sp. | reverse complement strand
AAGGGAAAAAAATGAAGAAAAAAAATTTAGCAGCTTTAGTTCTGGCAATTGTGGCAATGATGATGATCTTAACCGTTTCTCCGGCTGTATCCCAGGATACGCTGACGGACAACATGCAGATTCTGCTTGACCAGGTCAAGGCGGACAAGAAGTTGTTGGTCGCAGCCAATATGCAGATGACCGAGTCCGAGGCAAAAGGCTTCTGGCCGGTTTACGAAGCTTACCAGAATGAACTGATGGCGATCAATGAGCGAATCGGCAGTCTCATCGAAAGCTACGCCAAAAGCTACATGGAAGATACATTTACCAACAGAAAGGCCAAGGCACTGACGGCTGAACTTGTCAGCATTCAAATACTTGAGACCGAGCTTCAGTCCTCCTATGTTCCAAAACTGAACCAGGTGCTGTCGCCCAAGAAAGTCCTTCGCTATCTGCAGATTGAGGGCAAGATTCGGGCCGCAATAAAATATGCACTGGCAGCAAAGATTCCCCTGGTCGAATAGGGATAGGGGAAATATTTAGACGTGATCCACAATTGCCTGATGACAAAAAACAGACAAAGGCCATTGTTCCGTGTAGCCCTCTTCGGTATCCTTATTGTCTGGCTGGTGGGAACTGCATGGTGTGCCCCTGCATCTGATGTTGGGGTTGGGAAAAAAAACCGTCCTAAAATCGGAGTGGTTTTAAGTGGCGGCGGTGCCAGGGGCGCAGCTCATATTGGGGCGCTCAAGGCACTTGAGAAGATGCGTATCCCCATTGATTATCTATCCGGAACCAGTATGGGATCAATTATTGGCGGACTATATGCATCCGGGATGACAACTATGGAGATCGAAACCGTGGTTACCCGCCTCGATTGGAACAGCACACTTCAAGATGAAATCCCCAGAAGCGATCGGTCCTTTCGTCGCAAATCCGACGATAAAAGTTATCTGGTAAAGAGTAAGCCTGGGCTTAGCGATGACCTTGAGATTAAACTCCCGGCTGGCCTTCAGCAAGGTCAGAACATAGATCTTTTTCTCAAAGATCTGGTGATGCCGACCCGACGGATCTCTGATTTTGATGATTTCAGAATCCCCTTTCGAGCGGTGGCAACGGACATAGTCACGGGGAATGCGGTGATACTTGCTTCAGGAGATTTGGCCATGGCCATGCGGGCCAGCATGAACATCCCGGCTTTTTTCGCCCCGGTTGAAATCGATGGAAAACTTCTTGTGGACGGCGGGGTGAGCAACAATCTCCCCATCGACGTGGTTCGGGGGATGGGCGCTGATATTGTTATTGCCATAGACATCAGCACTCCTCTTCTTCAACGGAAAGATCTAAATTCAACCCTGGATATTACCGAACAATTGACCGGGATCCTGACACGGAAAAATACCGAGGCGCAAATTGCCACCCTTGGGTCAAAAGATGTGTTGATCCTGCCGGATCTTGGGACGATCACCACTTCATCATTTGACCGGACAGGTGAAGCGATTCCCCTGGGGAAAGTAGCTGTAGAGCAAAACAGACAAGCGCTCTCACGGTTATCCGTATCCCAAACCATTTATGACAAGTACCTGGCATCACAGCAACAAAAACTTAAAAAAAGAACCCCCCACCCCCCTGTCATTGATTTTGTAAGGTTAAACAATGAATCAAAACTCAGTGACGAGATTTTCTATGCGCGCCTGGAGATCAAAGAAGGGGCTCCCCTGGACGTCGAAAAACTTGAAAACAATATCAATGAAATCTATGGCCTGGAGCTTTTTGAAAATATTGGCTATGAAATTCTTGAAGAAGGCGGACGAACCGGACTTGTGATCAATATCAAGGACAAGTCCTGGGGGCCCAATTATCTCCAGGCGGGAATTTCCATGGGGGGAGATCCAAATGGAGACAACTTCTACAATCTGGCATTTGCATATACACGAACCGCAATTAATGCCTTAAACGGTGAATGGAGAAGTGTTGTTCAGGTGGGCAATTCCCCCGGTGTTTACACGGAGCTATATCAACCCCTGGATAACACCGCCCGCTATTTTGTTCACCCGCGACTGTTATACCACAGATATCCCTTGAACTTTTATACAAATTCCGGTGAAAAGTTAGCTGAATACAAGTTAGCTGAATATGGGATTGATCTTGCCTTTGGCAGAGAATTCGGTAGCTGGGGCGAATCCCGCATCGGCCTTAGAAGGCTTAAAGGAAACGCAGAAGTAAAGACAGGTTCGCTTCTTTGGCCGGAGGTTGATTTTGATCGGGGTGAAATATACGCAAACCTTCTCACCGATACCCTGGATAATTTTAATTTCCCCCACAAAGGATATTCCAGTTTGCTAGAGTACACCCGATCAGATGAAAAATTGGGGGCGGGCACTGACTTTGATCAAATTCGCCTGGAAGGGAAGATTGCAATGAGTTGGAAAAAAAACACCTTGATTACCAGTGCAAAACTATACACCACGCTAGCTGATAATGCACCGATCCAAAACAAATTTAAATTGGGAGGGCTTTTTAACCTTTCCGGATTTAATCAGGATCAGTTAAACGGTAATCAGCTTGGATTGTTAAGTTTAATGTATTTATATCAAATAGGGGATTTCAACTTCCTGCCAACCTATCTTGGCGGAACTCTGGAATCGGGCAATGTCTGGAAGGATAAAAGCCAAATGAATTTTAAGAATGCCATCCTTGCCGGTAGCATATTCCTAGGGTTGGATTCATTTTTAGGGCCAATCTACATCGGCTATGGCAGGGCTGAGGGTAACCATCATACACTGTATTTTTATCTGGGCAAAACATATTAGTTCAAACAAGGAAAGAATGTCCCATGATGGATCAGGCAAAAAAGATTTTACAGGACACCTTTGGATTCCCGTCTTTCAAACCCTTTCAGCAAGAGGTGATTGAGGGGGTATTACACCGACGGGACACCGTGGTGGTATTGCCCACCGGCGGGGGCAAATCCCTTTGCTACATCATTCCGGCCATGATATTTAAGGGGATTACCATTGTGGTCTCTCCCCTGATCTCCCTGATGGAAGACCAGGTTGGCCAGCTGACCCAAACCGGTATTCCGGCGGTCTGTTTAAACAGCATGCTGACCCAGGAGGCCTATACCCAAAATATCCGTCTCCTCAGGGCGAACAAGGTCAAATTATTGTACCTGGCCCCTGAAACCTTGATGATGCCAAGAACCCTGGAATTGCTGGGCACCCTTTCCATAGACCTCCTGGCAGTGGATGAAGCCCATTGTGTATCTGAATGGGGACATGATTTCAGGCCGGAATATCGTCAGGTGCAAGGGTTTCGGACAAAAATCCCCGGGGCCGTTGTTATGGCCCTGACGGCCACGGCCACCCCCCAGGTTCGCACCGATATTTTAACCCTGTTTCAAATCCCTCCTGAAAATTTTTTCATGGGCAGCTTTAACCGGGACAATCTGTTTTTGGATGTGCAGATCAAAAACAACCCCCAGGCCCAGCTTCTCAATTTCATTAAAAAATTTCCCAAAGAATCGGGGATTGTCTATTGTACCACCCGCAAATCCGTGAACAATCTATGCGATGTATTAACGAGAAATGGATTTTCGGCAGCCCCCTACCATGCCGGGTTGGAAGATGAACAACGCCGCCAGAACCAGATTGGGTTCATCCGGGACGACATCCAGATCATGGTGGCAACCATTGCCTTTGGCATGGGCATTGATAAACCAGATGTGAGATTTATTGTCCAGTATGATCTTCCCAAAAACATTGAAACCTATTACCAGCAAATCGGAAGGGCTGGCCGGGACGGGCTCAGGTCCGATTGCCTGTTGCTCTATGCCCAATCCGATACCCAGACCATCACCCGGTTTATCCGGCAAAAAGAAGCCGACATCCAGGCAGTAGAACAAGAAAAACTTGACGACATGCTGATTTTTGCCAGAGGCGATGTTTCAGATGCCGAGTACGTGAGCACAGAGACTTTCTGCCAGCAGCTAAAAAACATACTCACGCTTGATTATGCCTCACAAAAAATTTCATTTCAGATTGGCCGCGAACTGTCTGATGTAACAATCAAAGCCAACCTCGACGTTTTATTAAGCGCCGTGCAAAACATCATCGACAATGCTATCGAGGCCGGCGACGCTGAAACCAACAACATCAGCATCAAGGCTGGTTTAAATAATGAAAACAAGTTTGAACTCAGCATCACAGACAACGGATGCGGCATGTCACAACAAACCATCGACAGAGTACTGGAACCGTTTTTCACAACCCGCACCAATGGTACCGGGCTGGGACTGGCCGTGGTTAACGCTACGGTTAACCGCTTTAATGGCGAAATGTCTATCGCTTCAACAGCGGGCGAGGGCAGCGTCTTTACGCTTCAGTTCCCGCGCGCAGAAACCAACGCCCTGTTGCACAGCAACCTGTCAGGCGCAGACCATCATTTAATGCTTACAGATGCAG
>JASFYZ010000165.1:0-23918 GCA_045046665.1 Desulfobacterium sp. | reverse complement strand
A
Organism: Desulfobacterium sp.; assembly: GCA_045046665.1. Classification (GTDB taxonomy): domain Bacteria; phylum Desulfobacterota; class Desulfobacteria; order Desulfobacterales; family Desulfobacteraceae; genus Desulfocicer. Next base: position 23,917 of record JASFYZ010000165.1, on the reverse strand, counting down.
AAACACCATATATAAATTCAATCCCTTAATTTAAAGAGTATTTAAAGATTTTGTTAAAGCTTGAAGATTTAAACAGGTGCTAAAACTCATGGTGCCTACGGCTTTGCCGGAGGTCACTGATTCAAAACAGGCCGTTCAAAAACGATTCAGCAGTTCCCACCACATCCGCAGGTCATTGAATTCATCGTGGCATTCCTTTGTCTGTGAGTTGACCACTTCACTGTTCCATGCTTCAACAAACTCATCAGAATTAAATTCAAACCCATTCTTCCCCAGAAGCGTTTGAATTTCATCGTAATTTTCACACCGATTTAGCATATCTCTGAGCCCATTATTCTCTGGAATTAAGTGAATAAATCTCCTTGCATCATTTACCGGCATTGTCCTCTTCTCCTTTATCTTAAACGTGAAAGCCCTTTAAAAAGTCAAGAACAATTTGATTTGCACGCTGGATGCCACCCGGTTATACTGCTCAAAATAATATCATAATATCTTGATATTAAAAACAATTATTTTATAATATCTACAACTCTAAAACAACAGTGCTCATAAAATTATTACATTTTCGAACTAACACATGCAGTTAATTTCAATTTTGAATTAAACAGTTAAAAATTATTGTCCGGCATCCAGGGGGCATTGCTGAAGTTAAAACCAATTCCGATATGTGGAAGTAGGAAAAGATGCATTTTTGCCATCTATCATGAAATAGTGGTCCATTTTTTGCTTATCCTTTCAGGAAAATAACAAGATCATGCAAGGAAGAAAGCGTCAACGCGTATAAGGAGAAAAATACAGTGAAAAAACCCACAGTCCCTGGCTGTTTAAAGGCATACCCAAAAGCAGGAAAAACAGCATCCCAGGGGTATGAAATGGCAAAAGACATTTCCCATTGTCAATTCAGCTTATGCAATGTAGCGCCATGGATTATTGGTTCCAAGGCCTTCAATGACAACCCGCAACGGCTGCGTATTCAAGGTGTTCGAACCACTCATTCTCATTTTTTCAACCAGCTGGACCAATTGTCGACCTGGGAGGAAAGGGCCAGGATATTTCAGGATTACATGGAAGTTGCCTTTCATCTTCACCAATGGCGCAAACCAGATGCACCTGATGATCAGGTCAATCTCAAACACAGTTATCTTAGATTCCTCAGGGGATGGCTGTTCAATGCAAGTTCCGTTGAAGGCGCTGTGATAAAGGGATGGGTGGAAAGCAGAATGGGACTGCAACCCACCTATCATCGCGGTTATATACAGGGAAAAGAGAGCGATGAATACCTTGCCTACCTGACAGACCGCATGGGTGGTTCCGCCCGAACCAATGCTATCTTTTCACAATTAGATCTCCTCTATGAATTTGTACAGTACGAGATGGAACGTCGAGATCCCAGCATCACCCACATCACGCTGTACAGGGGCATTTACGATTTTAATGAACATGAAATCCTTGTTCAGAAGGATAATCGAAGGGCCGTGGTCCGGCTCAACAGCCTGAATTCGTTTACCCATGATTTTGAACGGGCATGGGAGTTTGGCACCTTTGTGTTCGAAGCAAAGGTGCCTGTTTCAAAAATTTTTTTTGATGGTTCTTTTCTCCACGCAGGAATTCTAAGGGGAGAAGAAGAGGTGCTGGTCATCGGGGGGATCTACGACATCACCAGACGCTTGGTGTAACTCGATGATTAAATTTTCCATCTGTGATGCGGGTAACCGTGGGAGAGGAGGGACTGTAATTTAAATGAATAACATTGAAACACCTGACTGGAACGAAGTTGTGGACAAGGCCAAGGCCTCATTCATGGGAGTTGCTCTGGGGGATGCCCTGGGAGCCACCACAGAATTCATGACCTCCCGGGAGATTAAGGTTCAATTCGGTGTACACAAGCAAATTATCGGGAAAGGATGGCTCTATCTCAAGCCCGGCCAAGTGACTGACGATACTGAGATGTCCATCTGGATGGGACGGGCCATTCAAAATTCCGAAGGGTGGGACTTATCAGCCATTGCAGAAGCCTTTGCCCATTGGATGAAAAGCCGTCCGGTTGACATCGGTTCCACCTGTTCCAGGGGAATCAAGAACTACATCGTTCATCACCGTCTTGAGGTCCCGCCAAGCCCATGGGACGCTGGCAATGGGGCTTTGATGCGCATGGTTCCAGTGGCCCTTTACAGCCTGGGAGATAAAAAAATTCTTTGCCGTTATGCCGTGGAACAGGCACACCTTACCCACAATAATCCTCTGTCCGATGCAGCATGTATATTTTTTGGGCAACTGGTTCACCGTGCCATTATGGGGGACACACTGAACCAGCTTCGTGCCCTTGCCGACGATTTTGTAAGCGTACACCCGAAGTTCCACTATCATCCTTATTCCAAAAATAGTTCTGCCTATGTTGTGGATACCGTGCAGACGGTATTTCATTTTCTATTTTCAACATCAAGTTTTGAGGAATGCCTTGTTAATACAGTGAACCAGGGGGGAGACGCAGACACCACCGGTGCCCTGGCAGGTATGCTTGCCGGAGCACTTTACGGCATCCAGGGAATACCCAAACACTGGTTAAAACGCCTGGACCCCAAGGTCTCTTCCGAGGTTCCCAAGCTGGCGGAATACCTTGTGAGCCACTCCCCCTTATCCCGTACTGAGAAGATAAAGCGCCTTAAGCTCAGGGGTCAGCAATGATTTTTGGGTACCCACTTAAGGCGGGACAGCCTTTAAAATCAAGGTTCTCAGGACCTCTTAAATTTGGGGCATGCGAGCAACTTATCCACATAAAAAGCCTTGAAAATATCCCGGATTAAGTGGGTAGCCTGATTTTTGTTGAAGGGCTTTTTCCCTCACCATGGGGATCAAGCTCTTATGCATCGGAGAAGTCGGCCATCAACATAAAACGGGACATTTTTGGGGTATGATCCTATTGGGAGCGGTTTTCCTGGGGAAAATCCAGGTCTTCTCCTCAAATAACAATGTGGTTTTCGTTTAAAAATAAAAAGCTCACCCTTCGGGTCAAAAAATTTTTCTTCAGGAACCCTATAAGGTGCATAAAGATATGCCCGCCAGAGGTACTGGTGAGACAAAATCCTCCACGATGAAATTACCTGGAAAGGGTACTTTTACTTCGCTTTTAAGTCCGTTTCTAAAAACGACATCTTCTTCCCTGAACTTAATTCGCAATGCCTCAAGAGAGAATTCGTCGTCATTACAAATGCTTGTAACAACAGAAGGCTGAAAAGCTGTTATACTTCCATTGCTTCCAAGCACTTTTATTGAAGAGGCTGACGTTGAGATTTCGGTAAGTGTACCGTTTTCTGAGAATGCGAGGGAATTCTTTTCACCATTCATCCCATTTAGGTTAGGATCGAAAGCTTCGATATTTCCAATTAGAGTTTTTAGTTTTGTTGGTCTCGCGGGTTCACAGGAAGCCAGTGATCCACATTTGTGAAAGGAAATTCCCTTTCTAACCGAAATTATACCAAGGGGTGTTGAAATAGTTAACTTCTCATCAGGCCAGAAGGTTATACTCTTAAGTTCTCCTTTTTCATGAAAATGAATGTAGATAGGTTTTACTCTAATTTCCCCAACAGGCGTTGGTATCGAAAGAATTTCGGTAAGCTTGTATTCGTTTTCTTCCGTCCAGTATCCTGATAATTTTCCGTTCAAGGGAAATATCCTGCAGAGAGACCCATCCTTGTAGAATGTAATAAGTTCCGCTGAAATATCGCCGATAGGGGTTTTAATTATTGTGGCAGCTTGTAGTGAAATGGAGCGGATACTGCCCTCCTTATAGTATCTTATGGGGGTGAGCTTTTGCCTTCCTTGGTCTTCTACTGAGTAGATTGGAATGATTTCTCCCACTGACGTATTTATGATAATTTCTTCAAATGGCTGAATGGCTTCAATATTGTTGAGTTTGTCGCTCCAGAGAGTGTGTTTGATTGAATCAAATGCAGACATGGTTTATCTCCTTATTAATTCTTTTCTATTTAGTTACGCAGGTTCCATGCCAGAATGTCTATTCTATCACATAGTTAAAACATAAAATTCTTTAAGTTCTACAGGCGACAGCGGTGATTTTTGTTGACGGCTTTTTTGCTTTACAAGGGGCATGAATTTTTTTGCTTCTGCTGTACCAATGCGGATTCCCTGTGTTTCAAGTACATGTCCGATGGCCGAAGAGCCGGAATGGTACCCGATAACGTATTCACATGTTTTTTGCCCCACCTGTTCTGGCTTGAATAGCTGATAGGACGATGGATTCTTAAGAAGCCCGGAACAATGAATGCCGGATTCATGGCGAAATACGTTTTTCCCGACAATGGGTTTTGATTCGGGAATAACCCGGCCGGAGGCCCTGGCAACCAGATGGCAGAGATCCGTCATAAGACGGCTGTTGATGGCGCTCTTGTATCCCCCCACCTCAAAAAGAGCCATGGCCACCTCTTCCAGGGGTGCATTACCGGCCCTTTCCCCCAGACCGTTCACCGTGACACTCAAGGCGGCTGCCCCTGCCTCCACGGCGGTGACGGCGTTGGCCGTGGCCATGCCAAGATCGTTATGTCCGTGGAATTCAAGGTCAAGGTTTGGAACCCTGTGGGAAAGCCCCGTGATGGTCTTCATCACCATGGAAGGACTGATCATCCCCACCGTATCCGCAAGCCTTAGACGGTCTGCCCCGACATCAGAGGCAAGCTCGACAAAGTCATACAAAAATGTCTGCCGGGTCCGGGTGGCATCCTGGGCTCCCACGGAAACCCTGTCAAAATATTTTTTCGCAACCCCCACCAGATTCGCCAGGGTATTCATCACCCAGGCCTCGTCCCGCTCAAAGGTTTTAAGAAGGATAGAGGAGGTGGGAAAGCTAATGTGAACCCCCTGGGTATTGCAGAGGGCTGCCGCCTCAATATCTTTTTCATCCGCCCGACACCAACAGGAGAGGATACATGCCGGATGCAACCCGGCAATTGCTCTGATATCCTGGCAGGCTTGGTGCCCCATAGCAGGAATGCCCACCTCAATTTCGTCTATTCCTATGCCATCAAGGGCCATGGCAATTTCAAGTTTTTCATGGGTGTTAAACACCACCCCGGGTGCCTGTTCTCCATCGCGAAGGGTGGTGTCCACCATCCATACTTTTCTTTTATCATTCAAGGTTACCATGGAGAACTCCTTTGGGGGGCGGCATTATGCCATTATATTATTTGCAAGGTCGATGGGCAGAGCAAGTGGAATCCTCTTGGTCTGTCCATGGAATTTTATAAAAAACTCAGTCCGATGATTTGTAATAACTAGAGTTTCGATATTTGTTATGTTATGGGCAGGCCAGATACCCAATACGGTCTGCCCACGGCAGTTTATAAGAGATACTCTGTTGCGGTTTCACCATCTTCAAGGGCATCGAGAATTTTGTCAATAACATCTTCAGACGTCACATTGCCATACCATTGGTTTTCAGGATAAATCACCATCACCGGCCCCTCATCACAGAGCTTCAGGCAACAGGTGGAAGAGACAATTACATTTTCAAGGCCCCGGTCAATGATTTCGTTTTCAATGTAGGGAAGAAACTCCATGGAATTTTTACGCTGGCATTTTCCTTTGGCTTCTCCGTTGGGTCTGAAGCTTGCACATACCAGTATGTGGTGCGTTGGTTTTTCCATTTTTTTATTTTCCTTTTTGTTATTTTTTTACATGCATCCCATTCCCGATCCGGAACATTCTGCATTACAATCCCGGGGGGCTCTTTTAATCAGATGGGTTATATTCTGTTTGTTTTTCACGCCATCAATCACTTCCTGGATCAGGCCGTTGACCATGAGTATTTCAAATCCATGTTCCATGAGTACCTCTTTCGGGGCTTCCCCCACACCGCCCACCAGGATGAGATGACAATCCTTGAGACTTTCTGCCACAGCATGCCATCTGGCGTCCCCACCACCTGGTTCAGGAAGCGGTCTCTTTTCCACCCAAAGCAGCTTTTCCTGGCGGGGATCATAGATGGATAGTTCCGTTGCCTCTCCCAGATGCTGGTTCACCAGAACTCCTTCCCGGGTTCCCACGGCAACATAAGGTCGCATCAGTGTATTGATATCAATTTCAGGTATTTCCTTAAGGGATGCGCATTCTATAAGGCTCTCCTCCAACACTTTATCCGGTGCTTCCCCCAGGATACCAACGGCATCGGCCCGGCACCGCTTGCAGTGCTTCATCTGGGGGATGTACTGTTGGGCCTCTGCCTGAATTTTTGCGATCTCCTCCTTGGTGGGTTCTGCAAGGTGTGAGAAATTAGATCCCTCATTGGGATAATAGGGCATACAATTGAGCAGATCCACGCCCATCCCGGACATTTCCCGGGCAATATCGACAACGTGATGATCATTGATGCCGGGCAGAACAATGGTGTTGACCTTTACAATGATTCCCCTCTCTACTAAACCCGCCACCGATTCCATCTGTTTTTCCAGAAGCAGTTTGACACCCTTTTCAGGATTTAGAGACTTTTTACCGAACCGAACCCAGGAATAGATTTTTTTACTGATTTCCAAATCAACGGCGTTAATGGTGATGCTCACATGGCTGACATTAAATTTTGCAATATCATCCAAGTAATCGGGAAGGTTCAGACCATTGCTTGCAAGGCAAATGAGCATGTCAGGATATTCTCTGTTGATCATTTCAATGGTTTGCAGGGTCTCTTCAGGATTGGCAAAGGGATCGCCAGGCCCGGCAATACCCACCACGGAAATATTTTTTTTCCGTTCCACCACCCGTTTGAGATATTCCATGGCCTGGAAAGGAGAAAGAATACTGCTACAGACACCGGGCCTGCTTTCATTGACACAATCAAATTTTCGATTGCAAAAATTACACTGGATATTACAGCGAGGGGCAACTGGAAGATGAACCCGTCCCCAACTTTTACAGGCACTTGCGTTAAAACAGGGGTGATTGTTAACATTCATTTTTCTATCCTTTCTCATTCCTTTATAAAAAACAGGTACTGGGTACTGGGTGTCGGTAGCCCGACATGACCGTTAGGCTACCAAATATAAAGCGGGACACTTTTGGGGCATGATCCTTTGGAAATGCCTATAAAATGGAAATTTAAAACACAATAACCATTGAAATTGTCCCAGCTTATAGCGGTAGCCGACTGTTATTTAGATTACATGTAGGCGTAACCGATTTTTGAAGTATCCTGCTGCCACTGGAGCAAGGTATTAACGATGGTATCAAACAATTCCTGTGCGCCTTTATAGCCGATATGAAGAACCCGGGGCCCCCCCATGCGGTCATGGATGGGAAAACCAACCCTGACCAAGGGGACATTGAGGTGACGTGACATGGTGTATCCCTTACTGTTCCCCATCACAAAATCCGGACTCAGAAGCCTTGCCGCCTCCTCCATCTGGGTAAAATCCATCCCCTGGTGGACCGTCACCTGTTTCAATATGTTGGGTGAAAGGATTGTTTCCAGGGCTTTTTCCAATAAGCCGCTCTTCCCGCCGGAAGCACAGAGAACCGGTATGATCCCCACCTCGGCCAGAAACCCTGCCATGGCCACCACAAAATCTTCCTCCCCGTAGACAACAGCACTTTTCCTGGACACATATTTGTTCCCATCCACATAGGCGTCAATCAGCCGTCCCCGCTGTTTTGTATATTTTTCCGGGGTGGGCTTTAAGGTCAGTCTTTCCAGCTCTGAAAAGAAACTATCCGTGGCCTTTACGCCCACGGGGATACCCAGGGAAGCCAGAGGAACCTCAAATCGCTCTTTTAAAAGTGATCCGGCACTTTGTCCCTCCTGTTGTGCCACCGTTCCGGCCAGAATGGATCCAAATTCAACGCTGGCAGAGGCACGATGCATGGACTTAATCTCACCAATGGGGGTTCCCCCTCTCTGAATGGCCTGATAGTCCTCCCAGGAGGGGCCTTCCAACCGCTCTGAATAATCCGGCAAAATCGTGAAATCAGTGGTAAAATCCGTAAAAATTTCCTTTAGATGCCGAAGATCTTCATTGGAAAGCATGCCCGGAAAAACGTTTATTTTTTTCCGCTTCAGAGAATCATATGCCATTTGAGGCGTTAAGGGATTACATCTGTCCACAACCGCCCGAACCGCACCGTGAAACCCGTCCACATGGGTTCCGGTATAGCTGGGTGTTGACACGTGGACCAGGATGGTGTCGCCCACGGTATTCCCTATACCGTTTAAAATCATGGCGACGTCATCTCCAATGGTTTCCGAAAGGCAGGTGGTGGCAATGCCGATCATTTCCGGGGTGTATTGACTGGCGACATTTTTAATGGCAAGTTCCAGGTTTTTCCTGCCGCCAAATATGGCCGTATCTTCGGTGAAATTAGAGGAGGCAATATCAACAGGTTCCCTGAAATGGCTGATCAGGTATCTTCTCATATAGGTTGAGCACCCCTGGGAGCCGTGCAAAAGGGGGATGGTCCCCTGAATTCCGTGAAAAACCAATGTGGCTCCCAAAGGTGTGCACATTTTGCAGGCGTTTCGGGTGGCGGTATATGGTTTTGGTTTTGTTTTGATCATGGGGTTCACCCTTCCTTTAAGATAGCCTGGTTAAATGTTTTTCTCGGGACAAGGTCCCATACGGGACTTGTCACTGTGTCATAGACTTCCTTGGCAAAATTCTCCATTCCTTCAAATCCCACCAGGGGAATTTTTCTTTCATGGTTATGATCGCAAAAACCAATCCCCAGTTTATAGGCAATGGGCCGTTCCTTCACCCCTCCTATGAAAAGATGCGCATCTTTTTCCATGACATATTTGGCAAGTTCCAGGGGATTGGCATCATCCAGGATAACCGTTCCGGGGTCGCACATCTCCTTTAAAAGCGCATAGTCCTCCTGATTTCCGGTCTGGGACCCCACAAGCACCACAGTCATCCCCAAATGTTTCAAAATTTTGATCAATGAAAAGGCCTTAAACGCCCCTCCCACATAAATGGCTGCCCGTTTTCTATTAAGATCTTTTTTTAACAATGAAAGCCCGGGAATAATGGCTTCAACTTCTTCCTGCACCAGAGATTTTGTTCGCTCCATGATCTCCGGTGTGTCGTTGAAGAACGAGGCCACCTCATAAAGGGCGTCCGAGGTGTCTTCAATGCCGAAGTAGGAGACCCGGATATAGGGGATGCCATAGGCTTTTTCCATATCTTTGGCCAGGTAGGTCAGAGAACCCGAGCACTGGACCACATTCAAACAGGCCCGGTGTGCGCATTGAACATCTGCCACCCGTCCATCCCCTGTCATCACAGAGACCACCTCAATTCCCATCTTTCGGTAGTACTCTTTGATCATCCAAGTCTCTCCAGCGATATTAAATTCCCCCAGTATATTGATGCTCAGGGGAATTTTCTCCTGGGGTGTCCTGTTCATATCAATGAGTTTAAACAACGCATCGCAGGCCGCCTTGTAGCCGTCCTTTTTTGTCCCTTTAAATCCTTCGGAATGCACAGCAAGCACGGGGATACCCACTTTAGCAGCCACTTTTTTACACACCGCTTCCACATCGTCGCCGATAATACCTATAATACAGGTACAATAGACAAAAGCGGCCTTTGGCTCGTACTCTTCGATGAGTTCAAACAGGGCTTTCTCAAGTTTTTTTTCACCGCCAAAAACGATATCCGTCTCGGAAAGATCAGTGGAAAAACTCATTCTATGAAGTTCCGGCCCCGATGAAAGTGCCCCCCGGATATCCCAGGTATAAGAGGCACAGCCAATGGGCCCGTGTATCAGGTGCAGGGCATCGGCAATGGGGTAAAGCACCACCCTTGATCCGCAAAAGACACATGCCCGCTGACTCACAGCGCCTGCCAGACTCTTTTTTTCACAGGAAATATCAAACGTATCCTGACCTTTCTGGTAAATTTGTTTTTTTCTGTCTTCCAATACGGATATGGTTTCCATCTTTATATTTCCTTAAGTCAGGGAGTTCATGTTGGATTCCAGGCTCTTTTGCATTTCCCGACAATGGACTGAGTCCAACCGGAACCAATCAGGTTTACATCACCAGTTCAAAGGATTCTTCAAGCGCATCTCTATCAATACGGTCTAAAAGAAGATCCAGGATTTTCTCCAAAAGCCGCATGCCGCCTTTGTAGCACACCGAAGGGAAATAGGAGTGCCCCACCCGATCCATTATGGGAAATCCATATCGCAGCAACGGGATATCTTCATCCCTTGCGATATATTTTCCATAACTGTTGGCAATCAGCAAATCCACCGGCTCGTTTTGAATCCATTGATGGAGCAGATACATATCAGCACCGCCACCGGCTTTTACGTTCACCTTATAAGGCAGGTCGGCCGTCAACTCTTCAATCCGCTTCAAAAAGGCCTTACCCGGTGTGCCGGTGACAATATGAATGGGCATCATGTCAAGACTGATAAGAAACTCCACCAGGGGAATTAATTGATCCGGATCACCTGCCAGAGCCACTTTTTTATGATAAAACCAGGCATGCATATCCGTGATAATATCCAGGAGCTGTCCACGTTCCAGGTTGATGCTCTCGGGAACATTCACCCCGGCAACCCTTCTTAACGCATCGACAAATCTATCTGTTGCAGCAAGTCCAATGGGAAGATCCAGTACCTGGCACGGCACTTTCCATTTGGTATCAAGGGCCCTTGCCGCATCGGCAGATGCCGTTTCTCCAAGGGCAATGGTACCAATGCTGTCCCCGGTGCTGGTCAGTTCTCTGGTTGTTACACCCCCATCGGGATACATTCTATATTTTCCGGTCTGGGGTCCGTTCATTACATTTGAGGTATCCGGGAAAACAATGGGTTTGATCTCCAATGCTTCCACCACCCGCTTGATCTCAGCCATATCCGAGGGCTCAACATATCCTGGAATAATATTAAACTTCCCGTTGGAGGTCCCTGTGGATTTAGAAAAAGACATGGCCATTGCCTTTGTCATATTGGAAAAACCGGTGACATGGGAACCCACATAACTTGGAGTACTGGTATGGATTACATATTTACCCTCTGGTATCTTGCCATCCTTCAGGGCCTTAATGGCGATTTGGTTCACATCATCCCCAATGGTTTCTGATAGACAGGTGGTATGAACGGCAATGATATCCGGCTCATAGGTGGTAAACATCGTGTCAATGGCCTGGATGAGATTGGCCTGTCCTCCGAAAACAGAGGAACCTTCGGTAAAAGAACTGCTGGCGGCCATGACTGGTTCCCGGAAATGCCGGGTCAAGGCACTTCTGTGGTAGGCGCAGCATCCCTGGGAGCCGTGACTGTGGGGCAGGCAATTATGAATGCCAAGGGATGCATACATTGCACCGATGGGCTGGCAGGTTTTAGCCGGATTGACGGTCAGCGAATCCCTGGTTTTGATCTCTTTACTGGTGTGTCTGAGCAACATTTGTACACGTCTCCTGTGTTCGCTTAAATTTGCATCGTGATCAGGTGAAAAATATATCCGAATTTATGGCTCTGTTGATTTAGTACTGACTGGCACGTCATGCCTACAATATGTAGCCGTTACGCCCAAAGCGATATAGCGTATATTGTGGTAAATTTTTAAAAATCGACTTAATCAACAGGCTCATTTATTCCCATACATATTTGGCTGAGAGTTCAGGGCTCTCCTGCCAAGGGGGAATCAGATAACTCCAGACCTTGGAATTGACCATCCGATCGATCTCTTTGTAAAAGTTAATCGCCCCCTTGAATCCGGCATAGGGTCCGCCCGAATCATAGGAATGGAGCTGTTTCATGGGGATGCCGCTTTTCTGGACGGCGTATTTTTCTTTGATTCCGGCGCAATAGATGTCCGGTTTATAAATTTCAAGAAGTTTTTCGGTTTCATACTGGCTGATATCATCAATGATAAGGGCGTCCGAGCCCATGTCCGGCATCATGCCATCGTACTCTTTGAAATTGAGCCCTTTTCCCTCCAGTTCTTCCATTTCAGCCTCTGTTTTTCTGGGCTGATATCTGGTTTCATCCTTCTGGATCTCAAGTTCTTCAATATTTCTTGAATCCGCATCAACTTTGATGCTGCCAAGGATTTTTCTGCCTTCGTAATCATCTCTATGGGCAAACTCGTATCCGGCTGAAATGGTTTTCATACCGATCTCTTGGAAAATGCTCTGATAGCTGTGAGCCCGGGAACCGCCAACAAACATCATGGCAAGCTTTCCTTCACATCTTTGTTTAACATCAGCCCGGACTTCCTCAATTGCGGGTAACTCAGCGGCAATGACCTTTTCCACCCGTTCAGTCAGTGCGGATTCATCAAAATATTGGGCTATTTTTCGCAAAGATTTGGCGGTGGCTTCAGCCCCGATAAAATTAATCTTGATCCATGGAATCCCGTATTTGATCTCCAGCATATCGGCTACATAGTTGATGGATCGATGACACATGACCGCATTAAGATCCGCAGTATGACAATTGGCAAACTGATCATAGCTCGAATTCCCGCTGAAGGTGGAAACAAGAGCGATGCCACATGCCTCCAGGATGCGATCAATCTCAAAGCCGTCTCCGCCAATGTTGTATTCCCCCAGAAGATTGATCTTATAATCGGCATCCATGATGGTATCATTCTCACCCACAACATGTTTGAAGATACCGTTATTGGCAATGTGATGGCCGGCGGACTGGCTGACCCCCTTATATCCTTCACAGGAAAAACCGAAAATATTGATTCCAAGCTTCTCTTTCATCTCCCTGGCCACGGCATGTACATCATCGCCGATGAGCCCTACAGGACAGGTTGAAAAAATACTGATGGCCTTGGGTTTAAAATTATCATAGGCTTCCTGGATGGCGGCTTTAAGTTTTTCTTCACCGCCAAAAACAATATCTTTATCCTGCATGTCCGTGGAAAAACAATAGGGCATATAATTGTCATCCTGATCCGAAGGGGGACGTGTCTGGTTCCGCCGGGTCAGCCAGCTATAGAAACCGCACCCGATGGGCCCATGGGTGATATTGACGATATCGCGTGTGGGTCCCATGATCACCCCTTTACAACCGGCATAGCAGCAGCCCCTTTGGGTGATGATTCCAGGAACTGTCCTGACATTGGCACCCATGATCGGAGGCACGCCCTCCCCATCCTTTGTGTTGGGCATGATCTGTTTTGATCGTTTTCTGGCCACTTTCACCGGATATTTGGCCAACAGCTCTTTTTTAACCTCTTTGGGATCCGGGATATCTGCGCTGCTGGTTCTTTTTGTTTCAGGCTCTTTGATGGTAACGCTCATTTTTATTTTTCCATTCTTTAATTTGGGTTAAAACTCGTCCAGGACCTTGTCTCCACTTTCGCTGGTTCGCACACTTATGGCATCAAAGATCGGCATGACCCAGACGACCCCGTCTCCGGACTTTCCGGTTTGATTCGTGTTGATGATGGTCTTAACCGTTTTCGGAACCAGTTTGTCCGGAACCACAATCGAAATCGCTCTTTTGGGAATCAGGCGGCCCGACTGCCCCAACTGGGCGATGGCCTCTTCATAGCCCTGCTCCGCACCCTTTAAAAGCGCCAGATCCACAAGGCCCTTCCCCCGACCCAGGGCATCCATGGCTGTCATGGAGGAGATCCCCGCATCAATCAGGGACAATTTGGTCTTGTTGATCATATTCATGCGAATGACGGCCATCACCTCTTTCATGAGGGCACCTCTTCCGTCTCACTGGACTCCTTGACCCCTGAACTGATGGTGTAAATCTCCTCCACTGGACTGACAAAAATCTTACCGTCGCCAAAGGCCCCCTTTTCACTTGTTTTAGCCGTCTTCATGATGATACTGAGAACAAATTCCCTGGCCTTTTCATCCACCACAGTAATGAGCATCTCTTTGGGGATTTCATCGTAGGTGATTTCACCAATTTTGATCCCCCGCTGTTTACCTCTGCCTGCAACGCTCATCCGGGTTACGGCGGGGAATCCTGCATCCATGAGAGCGGCCATGACATCATGGGTTTTTTCGGGTCTGATAATTGATCTGATCATTATTTTCATTGGTCTTCATTTACCTTATGTATAATGGTTTTAATTTTGCATCTCTAATTGTAATATTTTTTCCGGTAAAAAAATCAGGCCCTTTACCGGGTTCCGGTCACTCCCGATCAGGAAGCAATCCCATAGGTTATCAGCAGCGTTTCAAGTTCTTCAATGTCGATGGGGGTTGGAATAACATACTTCTTATTCTCATCAATTTTCTTGGCAAGAACGCGATATTCATCTGCCTGGGCATGTTCAGGCTCGTACTCAATTACGGTTTTTCGATTGATCTCAGCTCTCTGTACAACCTTTTCCCTGGGGATAAAGTGGAGCATCTGGGTGCCAAGTCTTTCTGCAAGCACTCCAATCATCTCTTTTTCGTAATCCACAGCCCTGGAGTTACAGATGAGTCCACCCAGGCGAATGCCACCGGATTCGGCAAACTTTACAATCCCCTTACAGATATTGTTGGCGGCATACATGGCCATCATTTCGCCGGAAACCACGATGTATATCTCCCGGGCCTTACCTTCCCGCATGGGCATGGCAAAACCGCCACAAACCACATCACCCAGTACATCATAAAACACATAATCCAGATCTTCATCCTCATAGGCTCCCAGCTGTTCAAGAAGATTTATGGAGGTAATGATCCCCCTTCCGGCGCATCCCACACCTGGCTCCGGCCCACCTGATTCCGTACACAGCGTTCCGCCGTATCCCAGCTTCATAACATCTTCCAAAAGAATATCTTCCCCTTCTTCCCTCAGGGTGTCCAATACGGTTTTCTGGGCCAACCCGTTGAGCAGAAGCCGTGTGGAGTCGGCTTTTGGATCACAGCCCACCACCATTATTTTCTTGCCCGCCTCCACAAGTCCTGCAACGACATTCTGGGTTGTGGTGGATTTGCCGATGCCGCCTTTTCCGTAAATGGCTATTTTCCTCATTTTTCTTTTCCTTTGTTTTCAGATCAAATTAAAAAACATGACTCCCGATTGCTTGATAATCTCAATTGCAAGGAAAAGGCCAAAGTTAAAAAAAACAACAGCATACCAACAAATAACGCATAACCACTTAATATTAAAAAGTATTTTTTTATGAAACCATCTTGCAATATCAATAGGCAACCCATTAAAACTAATTATGTAATCGCGAGTACGTTGTGTGGTTTGCGGGAGCCCAAAGTCTTCAAAAACGTTTTTAGCAACAAGCTCCAAATCTCTTGCATCCTTCGAAAAATACTCTCTAACCTTATCGCCTAAAGTGTGGGCATCAAACTCAACATCTGCATATTTTGTTCTGGTGCAGCAGACGACATAAACTGAGCCATCTTTTATACAATTCTCATAAAATCTATTTAGATCAGCAATCCTAGATTTCTTGGTTATCAGATATGGCATTATGTTTTCCTCTTGAGGCCAAAACTTTGATGCGATTAGCGTTTCTATGTAATTCTGCAAGTTGGGTTTATTAGTAGGACTAGCACAATTAGCGTGATTAGCACGAGGCATTGTTTTATTTCGGTTGCAGCGGATTTAAAAACACAACTCTCTTTCAGTGCTTGTGTAACTTTCGAAATCAGCAATGCTTACGTGCCATTTTTATAGATGTAATATTCAAAGGGCTTATGCTAGAATTTCCCTTATGTGGGAAATTTCAAACCAAATGGAAATGCTTAACATTAACAGCCTAACAATCTACCTAGCTTGGGAGGAAGAAAACTAGTATTTATCCACAACGAAAGTAATGCATGCACCAAGAACCACTTCTATGCGCCGTTTATTCGAAGGTAAATTGAAATGAAAATATTTTTAGTTGTTTTAGCATTTTCAAATGGCGGGCCATATATACCAGATGGATATGACCCTGTTGAATATGCAAACATTGTAACTTGCACACAAGCTTTTAAAGAAGCCACTGAATTTTTTAAGTTGGAAAACCACGAAGAAAAGCGATATGTCAGTTGCATGATAGGTGGAGCGTCTATGGATGCAAATGATGCCATTAATGCTCGCTTTGAAGAGCTTGTGCGACTAGGCTTAAATAAATGAGTATTTTTAATACTAGGACATAAACTTGTATGCATACACGAAGCATCACTTTTACACGCCGCTTAAAGAGCTAGAAAACTACTAAATCATAAAGCGGTCTGGTGTTTTGTTCGGCACCCCAGCCAGCCATCTTCCAATAAATTCCAACAAGAACTCAGTTGTTCCAGAGCCAAGTGGGGGATTAATTGGGGGATCATTTGTTTATTTTTATAGATTTATCACTTAAAAACAAATACTTAGTCTAATTAACTGGCGGAGGGAACAAACCCCGCATCCAACCCTCTCTGTTTTTATTGTGCGATTACAATGTGTTACGCATATTAGAATTTAACAACGACGCAACAACCCAGAATTGGCCTGCTTAAATGCGATCAGATCGAATTGTTTGAATGTAAAAAGCGCCCGTTTTCACTCGCAGGTCAAACCAAAAACAAATCGCGGTATATCTTTTCAAATTGGGCAGATTCCTCTTCGGTCAGCGCTGAAAATTCTTTCTCCCGTGCCCGCTTTGACAGAGTACCACCATTCTGGTTCAAGAAATTGAACAGCAGATCGACGGTGAGGGTCGGCATATCAACGATTGCTTCCGCCTGAGCTTTGAACTGATCATAGCGCTCCAGAAAAGCGATTTCGTCAGGCAGGTCGTGTTCGATCGTTCTCTGAACGCACTCAAACAGGAATTCCGCATGGGGTGTCGCATCAAAATACCGATAGAAATCGCCTGTGTCATTCAGAACGCGGATGTTCATTTTCTCGGTCGCCTCCCATTCGACAATCGACAAGAGCCGTTGTGAATAGGTTTCCAGGACTTTACGGTAGTCGTCAATCCGCTCCAGGATCGCGAAGGATACAGGAAACACGACACCTCGTGGATTGAAGCCGCGCGCCGCAAGGACGTGATGAATCAGATAGCGGTGGAGGCGGCCATTTCCATCTTCAAAAGGATGAATGTAGACAAATCCAAAGGCAAGAACCGCTGCGGCAATGACCGGATCAAGTCCGTTGGCATAAGTTTGCTCAAAGTCGATCATGCCTTGGATGAGGCCCTGAAGATCCTGATGTCTGGCACTTATGTGATCGGGCAGTGGCAAGCGGGTGCCTGGTTCATGTTCCCCCACAAACCCTCCTTCATGGCGAAATCCAAGATGCACAAAACGTTCATCGCCAATCACGATGCGCTGCAGGCGTAAAAGCTCATCCTGATCAAGCGGATGTTTCCCGGCTTCGCCAATGACTTTACCCCAACGTTGAATACGGTTTTGGGGTGGGGTCTCCCCTTCGATTGCGTAACTTGATCTGGAGTCTTTCAGCAAAAGAAACGCCGCCGTGCGCGCCAGAACACCCGCAGAAATCCGTCCAACAACAGTGCCCGCTTTTTCATCGAGCCTTGCGTTTACCAATTCTTCAAGTTTTTTGGTGCGGCGAACGAGAGGACAAAATTCCGGTGTCCCGGGCAGGTTGTTCCAAACCCGGTGTCGCGTAGATGTCTGACCTTTCACCGCCCATTGCAGCTTTTGATCGACAATTTCCGCATAGGTGCCGGTTTTAGCATCCGGCAGATCCAGTTCCCGTCCCAACAACCATTCATAGAGAAACCAAATGCGCCTAGTGTAAGAACTGGTGGGTTTGCCTTTAATGATCGCTTCGATTTCGGCCGAAGGAACGGCCTCAAACAGGCGTTTCAGAACAGCGAGATCAAGTCCTTCGTATTTGAGTGCAAAAACCAAATGGCCTTCGAGCGTGGCGCGAGGGACATGTCGGGGCGTATAAATCTGCCAGCCATTCTTGTGATAAACCTTATGTCGGGCTCCCACAGCGCTAAGAACCAGCGGCAGTGGCACCTTTAGGCCATAGGCACCGATAAGCGCAGCATAACCAACAGGGGTTGCTATCTCTGGGAGTCTGCTATCCTGAAAAACATTTACAGAACCTGAAAATTGGTTACTTTGCATGATATCCCTGCCAAAACGAAACTCGAACGTGCATTCTCAATCACAACTACCATATTTCATGAAAAATGCTTACTATCAATGAAATTCTGTAACTTCTGCGACTGTATCTGGAAATTTACACATAACGGCCCCATCAGCACCCTGCATTCGGACACAGAACCGCGGGCTGTTGCCAAACAGTTTGCCAAGTCAGGCTGCAACCGCGGCACTCACCGATTTTTTCTTAATTGAGATTTTGTAGAAATGCTGACCTGAAATAGCCATCATCGTGGCCATTTCAGCCTTGAAACGCTGAAGGACCTGCCGTACCCCCAAAACCACAGGCCCCTCACAGCTACACCATTTCATCAGCCCTCCCCCGACCCATGATCCAAATGCCACCGGAAAAATTCATCTCGTTTGAGACGGTATCTGGATACGCTGCCTTCATGCAGGTTTTGAAGCGCATCCACACATATCGAAACAACGGCGGATCTGTCTTTTTCTGGTACCAGATCACTAATGAGGCCCTGAACATTTTCGATAGATGGGGGCAGGTTGCCCCGAACAATTGTCTGAACAACCCGTGTAACGACATCCCGATAACGGATCTTGATTGGATCCGGCTCCCCCATCGACTGGGTTATTGCCAAGTACCTTTGACAAGATCGTTCATACGCCCAAACAAATACGTCGCGCAAAAGCTCAACTCTGTTCAGTTCATAAACGCCCAGGGTTCCTTCTACATAGGATCGTTCGGGCACATCGATAAACGAGAGCGGGCATAAGTTGTTCTTAATCAACGGGATATTTACGCCAATGCGAGATACGCGTTTGTTCACATCCTCAAACGGCTGCAAATATGGCAGATGCACCATGAGGAAAAACGCCTGTTCAAACGGATCCGGGATAGCAGCAGTTTTTGTCAACACTGTTCGGAAACATTCCTCAAGCACCTGGGGCATTGCCAGAGGTTGAAAGACGGTTCCCGATACTTCAACCGGTCGACGACGGATACGCCCACTGGCGGCATCATCACGCATCAGATTTTCAGACAGAATTGCGTGCAGGTTCTGGAACGTGAAAACGTCAAACCCAATGTCTTGTGCATCCTCGATCAGCATCTCGATGGCCGCCTTGTGGTTCAAAATCATCTGGGTTTCGACAATATCCTTTCCCTCGGCCACTTGCCCAAATTCAATCAGGTTTTGGGTGTCCAGACGGTTATATGTGTTGCCTTCCAAGCGCGATGACGCCCACGATAGGTCGACAAGAAGCCGATCCAAAATATCTCTCGCGTAGGTGCCTGCTGGCCGGCCCGCGCCAGACGTGCGCCCAATCTCATGGAGCTGTTTGCGCAAATTTTGCGGAAGGTAAAAGGTAACTCCGGCCTCATACTCATCCAGAAACCGGCGATTGTAGCCAACAGGTCGCCGCATCATAAGCGGCTGGCGTACATGATCCCGGATTACAGCCCCATCTTCAGATACCGGAATGTCTTGGTCTATTTGCGGCGCACCAACTTCGGCAGAGGAGGGAACACTGGTCGCGTGAAGATCGGCAGCCTTGGGCGTTGCCTTGTAGACGAGCGCTGCAGCCGCGCCTTTAGTCACTGCGCGCCCCTCATCAATAAGCTTTTGCAAACGACGTTGCAGGGTACGCCGGTTAAAAATAAGGGCGTGTTTTTGGCGAAGAATATCCTCAAGTCGTGCGATGCCTATACCATCGGAACACCCGATCAGCTCAGCCTCAATAAGGTTTTCTTCTTCATTAATCGATCTTTTGGGCACTGTGTTTCTCTTTCGTGAGCCTGGCTACGCAACAGGGAAAAAGCCATTGCGACACTTGTCGCGACACACTTTGTCACGATACGTGTCGCAATCCAAGAGAAATGTCGTGGAATGTGTGCCCCAATCTATATCGACAAAAACAGACGTTTGGGATCGCCATTGCCGATCACTGTAAACCCCAACTTGAGATAAAAGGCTTTCCGCTTGTCAAAATCGTCGTCGCCAAGAACATCAAGGATCAGGGCCGCAGCTCCAATGTTTTCGGATATCTCCAATGATTTGACGATCGCATCAGCCAAAAGCGCGCCACCAACGCCCTGCCCCTGACAGGTTTTATCGACAGCAAGCGCTGGCAGATAAATTGTCGGGATTGGCCGCCTTTCCTTTCGCTTTGCCAGAGACGGCGCATCATCGGGATTTACCGAATGCGCAGTCAGACCATAAAAACCAGCAAACTTGTCGTTCCTGTCATTGGCGCACCAAAGACGCAAACGGTTTGATTTGACCTGATCGGAGACCGAATATTTGATCCAGCGGTCCATTGCCTCAACCCCGCAAGAAAAAGCCCTGCGGTCATGCAGGGCCTTATCGAACAGTCGGATCTCATAACGCGCGTCAGCCATCTTGAAACAGGTCATTTCGCCGCTGCAAAAGCGCACCAAGAGCCGGATTTCGCGTGCCCGGAGCATCAACCGCCGCCGCAAAGGCATCAAACGCATCTGCGGACAAAACGGTCTGGTGTTGTGAGAATTCAACCTCACGCGCCGCTTTGTAGGCCGCGGAAGAAATGAACGTGCTCATGTCCATGCCCACTGCTAGTGAGGCATTCTTGATCGCTTCGGCGACCGAAGGTTTCATTTTCAGCTCCTTCCGGTGCGTCTTGGTTTCGCGCACGGAGGCGGTATAGTCCTGAACTTGGATCATGATTCGCTCCTATTTCACTCGCCCATAATATACGTATACAATACGTACCTTACAAGACTTAATATATCACCGGCAGCCAGTCGCTGACTGCCCAAGGAAGTAAGAACCTCCGACAGGGGTAAGGGCGAAGCCAAAGCCACCCGGTGTTTGAATTTCTTTCACGTGCGTTCCGCCCAGTTTTCAATGCGCAACCCCGCCACACGCTCTAACTCTTTGACATTGTTTGTCACCAGAATAAGGCCCATTGATCGCGCATGGCCCGCGATTAATCCGTCATATGGCCCAATCGGCGTTCCTGCCTTTCGCAGCTCGCTGCGAAGCTGCCCGGTATTTGCAGCGGCCGCTGTGTCGTATTCGAGAACATCAAGGCGTGCGAGAAAGCCTTCGACTGCGGCCAAGTTCTGTTTCGGGTTTTGGGAATGCTCGGCCCCATAGAAAAGCTCCATCGATGTAATGGTCGAGACGCACATCTGGCCCTGCCTCTGAACAAACAGTTCCTTCATGTGGGCGGGTTTGTTCTTCATCGTGTAAATGACGATGTTCGTATCCAGCATGTATTTGATCATTGTGCGAACGGGTCGCGCTCCTGATCATCAGGCTGGTCTCGGTCAACCATGAAATCAGACGTCACAGGGGATTCTGCAAACCAGCTTTCCCAGGCGGTCCCTGCCGGCACGATCAGGCGAGCGCGCCCAAGGGCAACAATGTCGACCTGCCGAACCTCTGGGGGCATCGCGACCCGCTTGGGAAGCCGGATCGCCTGTGATTTATTGTTTTTGAAAACTGATGCGCGTTCCATTCTGTAGCCTCCTTAATGGTGTGGTTGTAATATAAGTGAGCGAATAGCATATATCAATGGTATATGCCAAGATTCTTGAAACACTCCGCAGGCCAACAATAATCTGGTCAGGCTCACCAATCTTTACCGCTTTCAGGCCTTTTGGTTGATCAAACTCTCCAAACTCCTGAGGCGATCAATGATCGCACCAAATTCGGGAGGATCGGTGTAAAACATTCCGGCTGAACCCATTGCTGCGTAATCTGATTGCAGGGCCCCCAAGCTGTCATCATCGGGGATCAGTTGCAGCCCGCCCGCATTGCACCGCTCATATCCGGCGTAGCTCGAATAGAAAAAGGCCTGCTTCAGTTGGACCACATCATCTAAAAGCCCTCGGTCGGCGACAGCCTCACGGCCCAATTTATGATCGGCCAAACATGCCAGGTCATACCAATGGCGGGACAACCGGTTCGCACTTCGCTTTTCAGTCGGCCGCCTGCATTCGACATGGATTAATGTCGCCTTTTCCCAAAATGTTCGTTTGAGCGATAGAACCGAAACCTTGGCGGTCGGGAGGGCAACAGCAGTAACAAATGAAGCGATATCCGGTGCAATCTCGACCGTTTCACTTGGATCTACAGAGTTTCGCCCACCAAATTCAAGAAGGACACTTGGACGTACATATTCGGTTACGGCTTCCACGGCGCTCGGATAATATGCCCATAACTTTTCACCCGATTCATCAAGATCAAATGTCACGCCAAGCGGTGATAAAGCACTTTGCAGACCGGGCAAGAGCGCGCCGCGGACGTGGCTGGCGAGTTTGGTCTTTAGAATGTCAGAAAACCGCTTTCTTTGGTTTCTGCTTTTCAGGTCGGCAATGTCACGCCCGTCATTCGTCAGGCTGTGATAATCGATGGTAACATCAATGTCTTCGGAGAACCTCTCGATTGCCCGATAAACTTTTGACAAGGACGTGCCTCCCTTGAACGCCATTGGCTTTGCACAGGGCAAGGCGAAAAGTTCAGCAAGAACACGGCACAGCCAGATGTCTTTTTCCAGAATTTCCGCACGCCTGCCGATCACCGGGGCAAGCCCATTCAGAATTTCCGTCCGGTCATTGACGGGAAGTGCAAAATAGTCGTCAGCCATGCGCGGCACCATTACCCTCAAACGCCCGTAAGGCTTCGTTCATCCATGCGGGCATAATTGTCTTTGCGTTTGTCAGTGCCAGAAATTCCTCCGGCGGCAACTTGGCCTTTAGTGCGGCAAAGGTATTTGGGGTGACTTCCCCTCTCCCCAGATACCAAAGTGCTGCGAGTGCCTTGCCTGCTGGCCGCCCCGCGAGCGCCATTTTACGCGCGGCGGTATGTCTAAGTCGGATGATCATCTTCCCAAGGCTAATTTCTCTGGAGGCCCCCGTGGTTGCAAACGTAGGTTGTGATGGCATTTGGGTGGTGAAGCCAAACATACGCGCCGCCTCGGCCCCATGCACTTCCACCGCGCCCCCTTCATTCTCCACCAGTTTCTGGGCAATTTTGAGCGGCGAAGGCATGACAGCGACGCCAAACTTTGACAGCTTGGGAACGGTGTATACACCCCATCCAATCCGAGCAATCTCACCTTTTTGGCATAACCGTGAAAGCGTCTGGTCAATGGATGCGCGCGTGCCTGCACCGGCAAATATTGCCGGCGTGAACACCTCACCACGAGGCAAGCGGTTAATACGCTCTTTTATGGTTTGTGCGGTTTTCACAATGGGGTCCTTTGTCAGATATCCTATATATAAATCAAACGAAGTGAGAATTCAACATATACCGAGGAATCTTCCTATGAGCCCATCAAAACCCACGCCCGCTTCAAGAGCAAGATCGATCAGGACAAGTATCATATGTCGAAATTAACGAGCGTTTTCGACACGTTATCGAAACATGTCGATCTGTTCGACGCAAATCACGCCGAACCTACAACCCCCTTGGGCCCTGCCCGCTAAACACATAATTGATTGAGCGATGACCTCCAGCCCCGCCAGTAAATTTAGCCGCAGAAACATCAAACCGCTCCGGTAAAGGTTTCCATACCCCTGCGGACACTCTTTTTGGTTGTGTTAACCTGCCTTACACCCCATAAGAGCAGAGTGTGAAACGCCTGTATTTTAGTTTCACTTGAGAGATTTCTATTGTTAGACCGAACATTAATTGACCAAGATAGCCAATACGGCGCATTGGCAACCGACATGAAAATGATTGCAGGTAGCCCGTTTTTCTGGGCTGCCAAAAGACTGTTTGATATCGGGGCAAGTCTGCTTTTGCTGCTGACCCTTATTCCGGCTGCCATCGCAATCTTAATCCTTAACCCGTTTTTAAACCGGGGCAAGCTGTTCTTTATCCAAAAACGCATGGGGCGCGATTGCCAACCCTTCCTTGCAATCAAGT
>JASFYZ010000164.1:0-5852 GCA_045046665.1 Desulfobacterium sp. | reverse complement strand
TTTTCAGAGAAATGGGCACGTTATTTAAAACCCATTCCTAAGCACCTGCCACAACGAAAATTTAAACTCTTATCATAAGCATCAGTAGTAATCGGAGTTAAAACAGTGCACAAGAAAAAAATATATTATGTGGATGGAAATTTTGTTGAGGCGGATAAAGCCGTTATTCCCGTGGATGACCTTGCCATTTTAAGGGGCCTTGGGGTCTGTGATCTCATGAAAACCTTTAATGGCGTGCCCTATTGTCTCCAGGAACACATTGCTCGACTGGAAATCTCTGCGGAAAAAATTGGCCTCACTCTGCCATGGTCCGGAGACGATATTAAAGAAATAATCCTGGAAACCCTGGAACGAAATTACGGCATGGGGGATGCCAACATCCGGGTGATCATCACCGGCGGTTCCAGCACGGATTTTATGACCCCCGAAGGCAAACCCAGACTTATTGTGCTGGTGACACAGATTCCATCCATCCCCCCCACGTGGTACACCCAAGGGATCAAGGTGGTCACCACCCTTTCAGAACGTTCCATTCCCGGCGCTAAAAGTATCTCCTCCTACATTGCTGCTACTCTGGCCCTTAAAAAAGCCCGGGAGCAGAATGCCATGGAGGCCCTCCTCATGGACCGGGACGGGTACATTCCCGAAGGCACCACCAGCAATCTTTTTGCATTTATTGAAAATACCCTTGTCACTGCAGACACTGGCGTACTCAAAGGCATTACCCGAAGCGTAATTTTATCCCTGACAGAAAAATGTTTTTCCATTGAATTCAGAACGCTTCATCTGGACGAATTGCTCAAAGCCAGGGAGGTATTTATTTCCGGAACCAACAAAGGCATTGTTCCGGTGGTTAAAATTAATGATACCGTGGTGGGGGATGGCAAGCCGGGCAAAAAGACCCAAACCATCATCAAAGCCATGGAAAACCATCAGTCAGGCTTTAGTAACAGCCACAGGCAAACCTGAAAAAAATATCAGGCTTGCCCATGGCAGTTACTCGATAATGTTGTTCTCAACGTGGATTTCATTTTTTTGCAAGGGGGTGAATCCTGTGCCAAAAAGATCCATATAGACCCGTTCCCGGGCTGCAGCGGCGTTGGACAAAACCCCTACCTGGGTATCCACATAATCATACACCGTTGCTTTTTCCTTTCCCGGTGAAGGCCGAAGGACCCTGCCAAGGCACTGCATCAGCCTTCCACTAAAGCGAATGGGGGTGGTCAAGAAAAGGGTGGACAACTGGGGAAGATCAAAGCCCTCGGATAAAAGCGCAATGGTTGAAATCAAGGTGCCAGAAGGGGTCTCCTGTAGGGATGAAACAATCTCTTCGCGTTCCTTGCTGGGGGTGCTGCCGGTGAGTACAATGGATGGAAGGCTAAAATCCCTTTCAAGAATTCTTGCCAGTTCATGACAATGTTCCCGGCGATCGGACAATATCAGTTTTATACCCGTATTTTTATCCATGGAAATATCGCTACAGATAAGCCGATTTCGTTCCAGGTCCTGGGAGAGTTCTTTCATCATTAAGCTGTAATACCGGCCAGGGTCGGTGAGGGTCTCAAAGGGGGTTTCCCGGGGGATCACCCGGGGTTTTATCAGATTACCCTCTTCAAATAATTGTTCCTGGGGCACTTGATGGCGCTGCTCACCCAGATGAAAATAGATGGACGGGGTTAATTTGTCCCGTCGCCAGGGGGTGGCGGACAACCCCATGAAAAATTTTGCATCAAATTTTGTAATAACATCTGTGAAGGTCCTGGCAGGACATTTATGGCATTCATCCACAATCACATGCCCCACTTCTTCCATAATAACAGGCCATTTGTTTTTGAGGGTCTGGACCAGCCCTACAGATATAATTTCCCCCGGCTTAAGTTTTCCACCGCCCAGGATACCCACCTCATTACTGGGGATACCCAGAAATCGTCCAATGGCCGTGACCCACTGGTTTAAAAGCTCCCGGGTATGGACGATGATGAGGGTGGGTTGTTTTTGTCGGGCGATGATGGCAAGGGCCATTATGGTTTTGCCGCTGCCTGTGGGGGCGGAAAGGGTGCCGTGGGTATGACGAATCATTTCAGATACGGCCATCTCCTGGTATTCCCTGAGCGTACCGGTAAAGTTAAAATCAATGGGGGAGAGCACCCGTCGATGATCTGCCACCTCCACCTTGTCTTCACTTTGTCTGCAAATTCGGTAGGCCCGGTCAGAAAATCCCCGGGGTAACAGAAGATCACCATTTTCATGATCGGTAAAAAAGGTAAGTTTTTCAGGAATATTACCCGTGTACCGGCCCATTTTTCGGGCATCTTGGTGTTTTGGATTATATAGAGTCAGCTGCTGTTTAATCGCGTTTGCCGTTTCCGGTGTCTGCCCTTGCAGAGTGACTTCGTTGCTCAAAATAAATTTCACGTCCTACCATTCCGACTTTTTACGGATCCTACCTGCATCACCCGGCAATTTATTTTCATTTGTTTGCTCACTGCCCATCCAGAATCTTCCGAATCGTCTCTGCCAGAAGGGATATTTCAAAGGGTTTCATAAGATAGGCGGCGGCCCCAAGCCGTGCCGCATCTACCTCGTTCATCCGGGAACTGTACCCGGAACAAATAATGGCCTTTACATGGGGCTTTATTTCAATGAGTTTTTCAATGAACTGGTCTCCAGTCATTTCGGGCATGGTCATGTCGGTGATCACCAGATCAATGGCATCTGGATCTGTCTTAAAATATGCCAGAGCTTTCTCAGGATTTGTTTCTATAATGGGTCGGTAACCCAATTTTATCAAAATTTGCTCGCCCAGTTTTACAACGTGTACATCATCATCCACAAACAGGATGGTTTCAGTTCCTATTTTAATTTTTTCCACAGGTTTTATTTCTGACTCAGACCTTCCATTCCCCGAGGGAAAATAACATTCACAGGTGGTTCCCTCATTTATCCGGCTGTATATTTTAATGATCCCGCCATGGGCCTTCATGATTCCATGGACCACGGCAAGTCCCATGCCAGATCCTTTATCAACGGGCTTGGTCGTAAAAAAGGGATTAAAAACATTATCGATGATCTCTTCCGGGATACCCTGCCCGGTGTCTGAAACACTCAATCGCACATACTCTCCGGGCAGTATGTGCAGATCCTGGGAACGAAGTGGTTTGGTCAGAAAAACATTTTCCAATTTAATGGAAAGTCCTCCCCCTGAAAATTCCATGGCTTGGGCCGCGTTATTGCAAAGATTAATCATGATCTGATGAATCTGGGTGGGATGCCCCACAATGGGGTGACAATCCTTTTGAATGCTTTTATTAAATTGTATGGTACTGGGAAGAGAGGCCCGGAGAAAAACAATGGCATTTTTAATGATTTCATCCACCCTGATCACCTGTCTGGGGTGTTGTTCATCCCTTCGACTGAAACTGAGCAACTGGGCAACGATCTCTTTTCCCCGCAGGCAGGCTTTTTTAATTTCTCCCAGAAAATACCCCTGGGGATCACCCTGGGAAATATCCCCAATGGCAAGCTCAGCATTACCCAGTATCACCCCCAATATATTGTTGAACTCATGGGCGATGCCGCCGGAAAGTGTTCCCACCGCCTCCATCTTATGGGCCTGGAGAAGTTCCTTTTCTAAATTTTTTCGTTTTGTAATATCCTGGATAACCCCATTTATTTTCAGGGGAATCCCCTCCCCATCCAGTTCCAGTTCCGCCATGGTGATAACGGTTTTATGTTCCTGGTTGCTCTGGGTAATGATGTTCACTTCCACCGGATTTGAGCTTGGTCTTTTAACCTGTGACATCATGGCCTGGAGCACATTTATTCTTTCGGGCATACAGGCTTCGACCTCATCCACTGTTAAAGACTCTTTGTCCTGATCGACCCCATAAATATGCTTTGTCTCCTTTGACCCCCAGAACTTTTGTGTTGAAAAATGATATTCCCAGTTTCCCACCTTTCCCAGGGCCTGGGCTTTTTCGTATCTTTGTTCACTGAGTTCAAGGGCTTCAATCGTCTGTTGCCTTATCTCAACCATCTGGTTGGCGGCAACGGCAATATCCCTGAACTCAAAAAAAGGCAGGATTTCTGGATCAATGAATGTGGATTCTGAAGATGCCTTGTTAAAAAAATCCGAAAAGATTTTAATGCCGTGATGGACCTTGCGGGCCAGATGTCTGGCCCATAAATAACTGACCAGTGACATGACAAAGAAAAGAACAAGGCTTGCAATGGTTTTGTTCCTG
The DNA here is from genome assembly GCA_045046665.1 of Desulfobacterium sp. Classification (GTDB taxonomy): domain Bacteria; phylum Desulfobacterota; class Desulfobacteria; order Desulfobacterales; family Desulfobacteraceae; genus Desulfocicer. The sequence continues at coordinate 1,608 of JASFYZ010000164.1, read as the reverse complement.
AAATTTCTGTACAGCATGTTTTTACGGGACAAAATGGTGCTGTCAATGGCATCAATGTAAAGTCCTGCACCGATAATCCATTGCCAGTCAGGGATACTCTTCACATACACAAGTTTGGGCGTGGGGATTTTGGAATCAAGCTTATGCCAGGAGTATTGGACAAACCCACCTCCTGGATTTTTTGCAACCCGGTCCATTTCCTGGATAATTTTAACCCCATTTGGATCGGTGAGGTCCCAGATATTTTTTCCTCCCTGGGTGACGGTTCCGTTGGAGAACAAGGGCCTTCCCCCATATTCACTTCCAAAAAAATACCCCTTTCCGCCAAACCGCATGTTGGATATCCGGATCAAAACATCCTTCTGGGCCTGGGCCATCATATCCTGCACATAGATTTCCGTAACAATTCCCCAGTTATAGGGCTCAAAAAACTTTACAAAGGCAATTTTCTGGAAATCATGCGTATTTCCAATGGGTTTTTTCCAAGAGTATTGGTAAAATCCCTGAGTATCATTTTTCAGGATGACAATCATATCCTTTACGACGAATTGTCCCTGGGCACCTTGGACGGAAAGCATGTTTTTGCCCTCTATTTCAGGACGATTTGCAGACAGGATGTTAATTCCATCCATGGAAAATACAAATAAATACTCACTGCCATTGTTGAAGAGAATGGGTCGCAGGGCATCTTTTATCATTCTTTTTATTACAGGATCTGATCTTACCCCTTTATTTTTTTCGTAAATATGAAATTAGTCTCTTTCCACTAATGTTCATAAACCCCGAAGACGCCGCCTTCATATCTATATGATTGCCACCCGAATAAAAAACCTTTTTGCTGGGGTCACTCTTGGAATAACTTTCCAACGTTTTGATAATGTCCAAATAAATCTTGCATTGTTTCTCGTTGACTGAATATTCCTCCGTATCTGGATTGTATTCGACGCTTGCATGTAGAGCAATTTGAGCCAACTCTTGCATCTCAGATATCCTCAGCCACAATTGTATTTCCGGATCAGTATTGTGTGAACGTACATGTTCCAAAATGGTCGCCGATGTCCAATCGGGAAGTGGCTCTTCGCCCGGTTGTAGGTGTGAATTGACATCGTCTTGGATGATTTTGTATCGTGTAGCCAAATAAATGACCAAATTAATTGGATCTGTCCTAGCAATGGATTTTCGTACAATGTTGAATAAGGCCATAATGTCCTCGTAGGCAGCTGCAGCATAATCAAGTTCTCCTACATAACAACAACCGAAACACCCTGCCTGATCTGCTGGTCTACCCAATTCAGCCAACTCTCTTTGTCTTGTAATCAACCCGCACGGCTTTGAAGATGCCTTTTTTACGACTGGCTCAATGAGACCACCACCACGTTTTCTCTTGGTACTAGTGCCGGGGGTTGATTTGTTTTCCATGACTGATTCATACGACGTAATGTCTTCTGGCCGTATCCAAGTTGCAGCCCGCATTGGCGAGGAGGAGGAGGAGGAGTGGTATGATTGTTTTTTTTTTGACTACACTAAAAGACAACTTTTTAAAGAGACAATTTTTTTGGGTAGTAGTAGTAGTAGTAGTAGTAGTAGTAGTAGTAGTAGTAGTAGAAT